>JAIOSI010000214.1 GCA_021107695.1 bacterium | reverse complement strand
TGCTGATTATCGCCATCGCTGTGGCATTCTTTCTCCGGCGGTTGAAGAAAAGCCTCGACGGAATGGACGAGCTTGTCAAAGACCTTGACGAGCAGATTATCCCGCTGACGGAGCAGCTCAAAGAGACCACCGAACATATTAACCAGATCACAAGCCGCCTGGACGAAGGCGTGGAAACGGTTTACGGGGCGGTGAACTGGATCGTCGGTGGCGTGAACCAGCTGCGTTCGTTCTTTGCCGGGATTCGGGAGAACATCAAATCCCACGCGCCCTGGCTGGCAAAGAGTCTGCGGATCGGCATCGCCGTCGCCGAGAAAACAGAAAAAGCTCTCCTTGAGAAGAGTGAAAATAACGATAAATAGTTTGACAGACGGGAACAACATCAAAAGGAGTAAAAATGAGCGATAAAGCCGCCGCTGGATTCTTCGCCTTCCTCGCCGGGGGAATGGTCGGAGCGGTCGTTGGAATCCTCCTCGCCCCGAAACAGGGTAAGGAAACCCGTGAGGAGCTGGCAGAGGGATTCTACAAAGCCAGAGAAAAGTTCGAGGACATCGTCGAAAACTTTGACGTGAAGGTTCACGAGGCAATCGACAAGTTCAAGGAAGCCCACGAGAATAAGGATATCTAAGAGATAAGAATCTATCTCAACAGGTTGATACTTCGTTTGTTGAAGCGTCTGAGGGACGAGCCTTGTGTTCGTCCCTTTGCAGCGCGGTGCGCCGCACCACAAGGCTGGGCGTCGCCCGGAAAACCTTGAGATTGTCCGCTCACTCCGTAGTTTTATGAAGCGTGCCACCGCCGTCCCTACGCCTTTTTCGGAGGTGTAATGCAGCTCCGGCTGATGATGTAGATACGCAAAGATGCTTGCTGCAAAAATAATCGTATCAGCCTGAAGTTTATGGTGTTATAGACATGCCCGCGCTAATTGTGGCTGTAAAAGACACGCACACCATCAAATCAATCAAACCGCTGACCCTGCCACTTTTAGCTGTTCTGGAAGTGCCGCCGAAAGCAGTCTGTAACTATAACCATAGCTTACTTCTTCAGATAGGTACACTGTTAAGTGATTATCCCTACTACTAGTACCAGTTTAGAACAAGACCTAGTCATAGCAGCGTACTATGAACTTGTAAGGGCAAACCTCCCCCAGGTTGGGGGAGGTTGTAACATCTGAGCCAAAGCTAATTTGGCAGAGGATTACTCCTCGCCCTCAGCCTCTTCTCTTGCGGCATCGCGAGCCGCCTCTGCCTCGGCAAGCTCCTCTTCGAGCCGCGCCTGTTCTGCCTTCAGCTCCTCGTTCTCTTCCTCGGCATCGGTCAAGCGTTCATCGGACTCTTCCTTCTCAACCTTAGCCTCTTCGTACTCGGTCAGATCCTCTTCGTTCGGTCCGCAGGCTCCGATGACGAAAACGAGCAGAACCAGCAGTACAGCGGTCAGGACGCGCATGGTTTACCTCCCTTTTGGTGAAATTTGTGCGAACCTCAAGAGTATAACTTATTTTTTTCCACTTTGGTAAAACCTTTGATAACTCGACGGATATGATTCTTCGTTAACAACGGAGGCTGCCATCTGATCACTGACCTGTCCGTAACCTTAACAAATACCATTGATTACTGGCTACCGTTGGTTTCAGCCAAAGCCGGACGCACGAAACAACGGTGAGTTATGCAAAAGTCTCTTTGGGTGCTATAATCAAGGGGGCTTGATGAGGGAGGCGCATGGGCGGTTCGGGAAAACTACTCTTGATTGACGGCATGGCTCTGCTTTATCGGGCTTTTTACTCGATAAAACAGCCGCTGACCACCAGCAGCGGAGTCAACGTCGCCGCGCTCTACGGCGCGCTACGCACCTGCATTAGTTTAATAAAACGCCACCAGCCCGACCGCTTTGCCTTTGTGATGGACACTCCGCAGCCGACCTTCCGCCACGAGGAATACCACGATTACAAGGCGAACCGCCCGCCGATTCCGCCGGAACTGCCGCCGCAGCTTGACCTGCTCCACAAGGTGATTCCTCACCTGGGCTGGAAGCTGGTAGAAGAAAAGGGCTACGAAGCCGACGATCTGATAGCCACCCTGACCCGACAGACGGTGGAAGAGGGCGGCGAGGTGCTGATCTTCACCGCCGATAAAGACCTGATGCAGTTAATCTGCCCTCAGGTGAGCCACCTCGCCCACGGGCGGCGGGGTGAGGAGAACCGCCGTGGTGCCGACTACGTCCGAGAGAAGTTTGGGGTGGAGCCGGGGCAGATTCGCGACCTGCTGGCTCTCACCGGAGACAGCTCGGACAACCTTCCCGGCATCCCCGGCGTAGGACCAAAGAAGGCGGCGGCTCTTCTACAGAGGTACGGCAGCTTCGACGGCGTATTAGCCCATGCCAACGAGGTCAGGGGCAAGCTGGGAGAATCGCTGCGTGAGCATCAGAGCGACGCTCGGCTGACCTGGAAGCTGGTGCGGCTGGACGACGACGCCCCGGTTCCACCGCTGACAGAACTGGTTCCCACCGAACCAGACGACCGGGCAAAGGGACTGCTAAAACTCCTCGGCTTCAACAGCCTGATTCGGGAGCTGGGTCTG
>JAIOSI010000156.1 GCA_021107695.1 bacterium | reverse complement strand
TTCGGTCCCCGCAGCACCCACGCCGGAAAGCGATAGGCGAAGTACGCGCTGGGCAGCCCGTGGAGGGCATCCTGCCAGTCGGTCATCAGATCCCAGAGGTCAACGAGGTCGTAGCCGCTGACGCTCCAGTCCCGCCAGCCGTAGCTCCCGATGCCGAAGCGACGATTCCCCCGATGGTCGGGATGGGCGATCACCCCGACCCCGCTGGAGTGCCTGACATGGTCAATGATTCCCTGCGACGGGAGGAAGGGACTGGGCAGCTCATCGGTACCCAGGGCGAGGTAGTGGGAGTTCTTCGGAGTAACCTCGGCACCGACGCACATCAACAGTCGGGGAACCGGGGAGTCCGCCTCGGTTGGGCGAGTCAGCCGCCTGCCAATGGGGTGAGTGCCGTCGATGCCCCCCGGCTCGAACCAGCCGTACCAGCCCTGTTCCTTCGCCTCGATGCTGTCGTGGTCGGTGAGGAAGAGGAAGTCCAGCCCGGCACGCAGAGCCTCACCCACCAGCCACCCCGGCTGCCAGGTGCCGTCGGAGCAGGTGGAGTGCAGATGCACAAGCCCGGTGTATTCTCTTAATTTGGTCAAGGGGTTTGAGGTTAGGGTACAGGGAGATTATAGGGGCTGGCAGGGGAATTGTACAAGGAGTGGTTTAGGGGGGGAACCTTTGTCATAGTTGGTGAAGGGCGAAGACAAGCTTCGCCCCTACGAGTCGTATTCTAAACACTCTTCAGGTTTTCCGACTGAAGCCCTTTTACTTTGCTGGGGGGTTAAGAGCAGCGTCCATCCTTTTCTGCTCAGCTTCGTTGATGAAGGCTACCTGGAACAACTGTTTGGTGATGAAGTTGAGAAGATATTTGGCGTCTCCATAGCTAATATCAACAATCGTCAAAGCCTCTTCCTCACCAGGTGGGTGGGCGGCAATATTACCAAGTTGGCGGATGTGCTCAAGCCCAGTTTTGAGTAAAGGTGCGTAAGGGTTGTTGTCAAGAAAATCCTTAATTTCATCAAATAAAGATGTCCACTTCTTTGCATCACGTTTTACTTGGAGAACCTTGAACTTCTTACGCAGTATTTTCTGAAGTAACCTTCGACTTAGTAGTGCACTTGCAGCAGCACTATGTTCTAGGCAAAGGTGGGCTTCCTGTGCTTCTGTCCGATATTCCTCGGGGATGTCTTTGGATAGTTGTAATTTTCCCTTCGGCGGATAAAATGATCGGATGTCTGTTATCTCCTGAGCAAGGTTATTTCGATGTGGATCTTTCAACCGATAAATACCCTCTTGACGTAAAAACAGCAGCTCTAAGCATTCAGGGCAAATTGCAATCGTTACTATCGTAAACCTTGAATCTTTCTTAGCTACTCCGTCCCGCGAACGCTGAATGTAGTCACACCAACGTATTAAAGCCTGTGAAGTAACTCCGCATACCGGACACTTCACTTTCTCGTCTAGGTAACCTTGTGGCATTGTTACTCCTTTTGAGTAAGTTCCTAAAGTGCCTTAATCTGTCCCCAGGTGATCTCGACGATGCTGGTCTCGCCGGAGAGCCAAACGAGGGAGTTTTACAACATCTCCCAGCCGTCGCCGTCCCAGCAGGCTGGCAAGCTCCTACTGATTAGTAAATACTATCGTTTATTTCTGTGTCCAGTTCAACTGCGTTGCTAGCCCGCGAAGCCCAGATAGCCCAACGCCGTGCCGAGCAACGCCCAGATCAGCCAGAGGATAAAGACCACCCGGAAGGAACGCTTCGTCGAAAGCCCCGTAACCTTGCTGACCCCAACGGTGTAGAGGTAAACCGCCCAGACAGCGAAGAGGTCGAGCTGGGAGGCGAACGCCTTGAGCAGCCGCGTGTACCATTCTTCTGGATAGAGCGGGAAGAGCAGGGAGAGGTTCGTCCCCACGTTCACATCGCCTTTGACCAGTACCAGTACCAGCCCGACGATGCCGCCGATTGTCGAGACTATCAGCGTTAGCGAGGCGATGGAGAGGGCGGGCTTGAAGCCGAGCTTGATGCCGGTCATCCCCACACCGATGTTCAGCCCCGTCGCCACCAGGAGGATGAAGATCAGCATCAGCACCGGCGTAGCAATGTATGGCAGGTACGTGAACATGAAGCCTTCGCCCATGTTCTCTCGCATCTGCTCCATCTGTGCCAGCTGCTCCTCGCCTATCTGGCTGCGGTTTTCGCTGATGTAATGGTCCATCCGCTCCTGCCCGGCAGCCAGGTTGTACGGCTGGGCAAGGGGGATCAACGCCATCAGCACCGCCGTGCAGACCAGGAAGAAGACCAGCCAGCGCGGCTTGCGCTTGAGGTCGGCGTAGGCAGCCTCCGGCTCCAGGATGGCATCGAGGAGCTGGGGCAGCGGCTGGGCGTACTCGGTGGTTTCTGTAAGTTCTTGTGTTTCGTTATCCATCTCAATTTCCTCTCGTAGGGGCGAACCTTGTGTTCGCCCTTGTTGTTAAGCCTTACCAAATCACCGGCAATCCCACCCGCAGCCAGGCGGGCATCAGGTCGGCAAGGTAAATCGCCCAGAGGATAACCGCCGCATAGAACCCGGCGATCAGATCGTCCACCATGATCCCCCAGCCGTTGGGGAGCCGCTCCGCCGCCTTGCACGGTGGCGGTTTGAGGATATCGAAGAACCGGAACAGGGCGAAGGCGAGCAGCACGAAGCCCCACTCCCTCGGCAGCCCGACCAGCACCAGCAGCATCACCGCGCCCTCGTCCACCGTGGCTTGCGAGGGATCTTCGTCCTCGTAGCGGTTCGCCA
>JAIOSI010000063.1 GCA_021107695.1 bacterium | reverse complement strand
GTGATTCTCGGCTTCGTCGGGGCGAAGGCGGAGACCGACACCGCCGTCTTCACCGTCAACACCACCGAGGCGATTAACAAGCTCTCCTGCTGCCTGCCGATTCCCGACGATGCCGTGGTGATGGTATCACCGCTGGAGCATCACTCCAACGACCTTCCCTGGCGGCACCGGGCTGAGGTTGTTTTTCTGCCCCTCGATGAAGAGTACCGGGTTGACCTCGCCGCTACGGAGAAGCTGGTCGAGTCCCTCGCCGGGCGGCTTTTCCTGATCGCGGTCAGCGGAGCCAGCAATGTTACCGGGCAGCTGACCCCCTTCCACGAGCTGGCGAAGATCGCCCATGCCAACGGGGTGCGGATTCTGGTTGACGCGGCGCAGCTGGCACCCCACGTGGCGATTGACATGACCCCGGACGAACCGGGAGCACAGCTTGACTTCGTCGTCATCGCCGGGCATAAGATGTACGCTCCCCTCGGTGGAGCCGCCCTGATCGGTCACCTCGATGCAATGACCCAGTGCAAGGTCGCCTGTCGCGGTGGCGGGACGATTAAGCTGGTTACCCGGGAGCGGGTGGAGTGGGCACCGCTGCCCGACCTTCTGGAGGCGGGAACCCCCAACGTGGTGGGAGCTGTTGCCCTTGCCGCCGCGGCGAAGACGCTGCTCTCCATCGGCTTCGACCGAATGCATAAACGGGAGCAGGAGCTGACCCAGCGGCTGCTCACCGGAATGAACGCCATCCCCGGCATCACCATCTACGGCTCCGCCAATCCGGAGAAGCTCGATGATCGCCTCGGCGTGGTAGCCTTCAATCTCAAGGGCTACGATCATGCCCTGCTGGCGGCGATCCTCTCCTGCGAGTCGGGAATAGGAGTGCGCAACGGCTGCTTCTGCGCCCATCCCTTCGTTGCCGACCTGATGGAGGTGGATCCCGAAGAGTTCGAGCGTTTCGTCGCCGAGCTGCTGGGTGGCGATCACACCAAGATACCGGGCATGGTGCGTATCAGCCTGGGCATCTACAACAACGAGGCAGAGGTGGACAGCTTCCTCGCCAAGCTCCGGGACTTAGTCGAGAACGGCGCGAAGCTTGAATATACCCAGACCAAATGCTCCGGCGCGTATCTGCCCAAAGGCTGGCAGCCCCACCCGGAGGAGCATTTTAGTATCTAGCTCCACTGTCCTGTAGGGGCGTATTGCATACGCCCCAGAATACCCCAAAGACTATAAGGAACCCCATGCCTTCCCCAGCTAAAGAACACCGTGTGGACAGCCAACCCATCGAGGGTGCCATCTTCAAAGAGCTGCGTCTGCTTGCCGATTCGCGGGGCTTTCTGATGGAGATTCTCCGAGCCGACGACGGTGAGTTCTTCAGCTCAGGGCTTCCCTTCGGGCAGACCTACGTTACCGCCTGCTACCCCGGCGTAGTCAAGGGCTGGCATGCCCATCGGCTCCAGCACGACCGTTTCTGCTGCCTCCACGGTCAGGCGAAGGTGGTTCTCTACGACGATCGCCCAGAGTCGTCCACCTACGGTCTGATCAACGAGTTCATTATGGGGCAGCTGAGTCCGAAGCTGCTGATCATCCCGCCGGGAGTACAGCATGGCTTCACCGCCCTGGGGACGGAGACCGCGCTGATCCTCAACATTCCCACGATGACCTACAACTACGATGATCCCGACGAGCTGCGCCTCGACCCCCACGACTGCCACATCCCCTACGACTGGGGACGAGTGGATGGGTAGCATCACAAGGTCATGTAGGGACCGACCTTTAGGTCGACCCGTTGCATAAAACCTTATGTATGTTCAGAGT
The DNA here is from genome assembly GCA_021107695.1 of bacterium. GTDB lineage: Bacteria > RBG-13-66-14 > RBG-13-66-14 > RBG-13-66-14 > RBG-13-66-14 > JAIOSI01. Next base: position 14,778 of record JAIOSI010000063.1, on the reverse strand, counting down.
ACGCTGGTAGGGGCGGACCTATGTGTCCGCCCGATTTTCTATATTCTTGTTGATAGATTTTCCCTCTTGACAACAGTAAAGAGTAAAACTAGACTCCAACACGGTAAGGTAATTAGACCTTGCATAGTTTATCCTGACTTTAGTTGGAGAAACGATGAAGAAGAAACTACTAATGATCACCCTGCTTGTAGCCGTGTTTGTATTTCTAGCTGGTTGCGCACCAACTGGTAGTGGTAATAGCGGCGAAGACGTTGTGGGTTCACTGGAATGGGCGCGGAAGATTGCTGAGGAAGTACGCGATGCGGAGCTGCCAGATGCTTATTATTGTACTATCAATGGTGTTACTGTAGATGATTCTTGTAAAATTGAGCAAACAGGACACTGGCGATTCAGCTTTTATAATGCTGATGATGGAATATGGATTAGTGTAACCTATGATGGCGAAACGACAACAACGTTTATAGATGGATATGGTTCGCACGAGCTAGCAAAATATAGTAATAGTAACGCCTCTGGTTGGATAAGTGCTGCAGATGAGGCTGTTGATGCAGATAGTCTTAATTTTGATCATCGCTCAATTGAAGTTATGCACTGTACGGACTATGATGGTGTTGATACGATAGTAGATGTTATGTATTTTTCCGATAGCGAAGGCATAACAGCGATTGCTGTAATAGATGCTGCCACTGGAGAGGTGCTGGAGGTTTATCCTTAAATCACACCTTCGGCACCAGATATAAAAGGACGGAGCAATTCGTCCTTTTCTGTACTCCTGAGTCACTATCTCCTGCTGTCCTCCTTCCTAATCAAGGATACAGAGGACGGGAGCGTATCCGTGGAGATAACTGCCGTTCGTCTAAATACAGTTAGCCGCGAAACTGTGATGCAACGCACCGCGTTGCTTGACTGGAGGGGCGGGGGGGCTTTATCATTGTTGTTGGTTGATGCGGTTTGGGTGAAGCGGGTTCAGAAACGGTATTTAAGGAATGACTCTCCGGAGATACAAATGGTTAAGCAAGCATCGTGGTTGTTGATAATCATCGTTTTGTTGCTGGTACCGGGCTGCTCGGAGACCGAGGAAGAGCAGGCGGATGCGGTGCCACCAACGGTTGAGGAGCCGCTTCCGGCGATCAGCACAATGTACCTGCCGGAGTGTTACCTTCTGTATGTGGAGCGTGGCGGTGAGGAGCAGGACAGTCTGGCGGCGATTAGCGAGCTGGAGGTTCTGCTCAGTGAGCATGAGGTGGCTCCCGCTGGTCCGCCCTTTGTTTTCTATGCCGGTGATAGTTATCGGGTTGGTGTGGCGGTGGATGAAGCCGTCGAGCCGTGGGGTGAACTGCGGGTAGAGAAGCTGCCCCGACGACTGGTTGCCTATCTGGAGACACTGGGGGCCTACGGAGAAGGACGCGTAGAGGAACATGAACAGCTCCTCGCCTGGGTGTGGGAGTCCGGCTTCCAGGCGGAGGAGGATATTCGCGATTACTACCTGAACTGGGATACCGAGCAGTCGCCGGAGTACCTGATGGCGGAGGTTACAGTGTGGATCAGCCTGCCGGAATAACCAGCTTGAAGCTGGATACACTTTCGCGGCCAAAGAGTATCAACCGGATAATGACTATACCCGCGTTTTGACGCTCGCCACTGCTCGCTCGCAAATATCGCCTGACGGTTTGGGTTTCTCGTGATGATTTTCTGGGCGAAGTCCAGCTCTGTGGTGCAGCGTACTGCTCCACAATTGCTGAACGGTATCTGTTAGCGACCAACGGGAGCGGATGACCGTGGCAATTGTCGTAACTGTCTGTATGCCTTGGTCGCGAAAGCGTGGTGCAGCGTACTGCTCCACAATTACTAAACGTTATCTGTTAGCGACCAACGGGAGCGGATGACCGTGGCGACTGTCGCAACTGTCTGTATGCCTTGGTCGCGAAAGCGTGGTGCAGCGTACTACGCTGCCTAGTAGGTGATGACCCGGTTGCTGTCGGTGATCCAGTCGCTGAGGCTGTCGAGGCTGCCGATGCTGGCAAAGTCGTGTAGGTCGCTCTCGGCAACTCCACGGGTCTTGCAGCAGGTACCGCAGACGAGGACCTCGGCGTTACGAGTGGTAGAGATAAGCTCGGCGGGGCTGTAGGTCAGGTTGCGTTCGGCATCGTAGGCACCGCTTTTGAACTCTGGTTTTTCGCTGGCGCAAAACACAGAGTCGGAGAAGAAGAAGAGACGGATTTCGATGTTGTCTCGCTGGCTCATCCGCCGCGCCAGGCGCAGGGCGTTCCAGGTACGCTCGTTGCCAAAAGGATGTTCGTTAATAATAAACAGGATTGTCATCCATATTCCTTTCAGTTTGGTTGGTCGAGGTGTCCGAAAGTATGAGATAGCTGCGTGGAGAGTCGTTCCCGGCGGGGGGATGGTATCTTTCCAGCGGATGCTTTGCAAGGTAATTCCAGCTTGCCAATATTGATAAGTCGGTGAAGAGAGGCTAGAATAGATGAAGGAGCGTTGACTTTGCCTGAGTGATGACATAATTCAACTGCTTTTTATTAGCCGTGCAGGACCAGACGAAAAATAAACTATAATTAATGGAATTCTATACACATCCTCACTGTTTAGTCAGGATAAAATGTATTCAGAGATTAAGTAAATAACACAAGTTTCACAACGGTCTTCCTTATTGCCATTGCCAGAGCTACCAAACAAGAGGTCTCACGATGTCTCCCAAACACGATGTCTGTCATAGCTGCGGCTCCCCGATGGAGCGGGACTCCAACTTCTGCATTATGTGCGGCACTCCGCGCCCCAAAGGCGAGAAGAAATGCCCCTCTTGCGACCAGCCTATTCACGAGGGAGACATCTTCTGCGGCAACTGCGGCTATCGGCTAAAGGGAGCGTCATCTGGCACCGTTCGGGCGCGCCTGGCTCCTGAGGAAGAGGCGAAGCTTCAGCGCGGCCACACCAGGGCGCCGATAACCCTTTCCGAGCTGATGGCGATTCCACCGAAGCTGCCCAATGAGGGAATCGTCGTTCGCAAAAAAGAAACCGGCACGGTGTTTGGTCCCGGTAGCTTCGATCGCATCATTGAGCTGATCAGGCAGAAGAAAATCAACGGGCAGGATACCGTTGGCATCGGCGACGGTCGCTGGTTTATGATCAATGAACATCCCCAGCTTCAGGCCTACCTGAGTGCCGAGGATACCGCCACCACTCCCGAAGAGGTGGTGATCGACCTCGCCGCGCCGAGCATTGAGCCGGAGACCAAGAAATCGAACACCGTGGTTACGGAGATGGAAAAGAAAGACCTGCCGCTGCGTCCCAACCTCATCCCATCGGACAACATCTATATCTATCTCATTGATTCCAAAAAGGAAATGGGACCGATGAGCTACGCGACCCTGGTTAAGTACATCCGCGACGGAACCCTTGCCAAGCATGACTACATCTACTCCACCAACAACAAGTGGACCAGCTTCCGCGAGCTGCTCAAAAGCTCACCAACGGGCTAAATCCCACGACCGGGCAATCTTCAGGCAGGTAACAGGGAGAAAGCGTTGACGGGCGAAATCCAGATTACCATTCACGATCACCAGAAGATTCACTGGGTTGACCCGGAGCTACCCCGCCGGGCAGCCCAGCTCACCACCCGCCTGGAGGGCGAACGACAGACGGGCGAGACGGAGCAAACCCTCCAGATTGCCATCGTCCTCTTCGACGACGAGCAGATGATCCGCATCCACAAGCAGTATCTGGATATAGACGAAACCACCGATGTACTGGCGTTCAATCTCGATGACGACTTCGAGGTATCCCACGACGAGTCCGAGGTCAGCCGGGGCGCACTGTTGGGCGATGTCTTTGTCAATGTCGAGCAGGCACAGCGGCAGGCAGAGGAATATCAGCACTCTCTGGGACGGGAGCTGGCGATTCTGGTCTCCCACGGCGTGCTGCACCTGCTGGGCTACGACGATGCCGACCAGCGCGGGCGCGACGAGATGATGCGCAAGAGCCTGCTGATCGCCGACCACGAATGGCTCGCATCCTACACTATCAACAAAGATGGGGAGTAAAGCTGTCCAGGAAAGAAAAATCCAGAAAGGTGAAGCAGCAGAGCGGCACACTGGGGCATAAACCCCGGATGAGCCACTCGATGAACAACGCGCTGGAAGGAATCATCTACGCGCTGAAGACCGAGCGCAACATCCGCATCCACTTCATCGCGGGGCTGCTGATCATCGGTCTTTCGCTGTTCCTGGGCATCTCCAAGACCGAGCTGGTGATGATCATCCTCGCGGTAACCCTGGTCATCGTTGCCGAGCTGCTCAACACCGCCCTGGAGAAAGCCCTCGACCTGATAACCACCACCTTTCACCCACTGGTGAAGATTGCCAAGGACATCAGCGCGGGAGCAGTCTTCGTCGCCACAATCTCGGCGATTATCATCGGCTTCCTGGTAATTTTCAAGAGCATCAAGCCCCACATCTTCTCGATCATCTCCGCCGTCAAGGGAACGCCGGAATACGTTACTTTAGTCAGCTTCATTCTGGTAATTGTCCTCAGTATCCTCGGTAAGGTACTCAATAAGCGGGGAACGCCCCTCCACGGAGGGATGCCCTCCGGTCATGCGGCGGTCAGTTTCGCCGTTTTCGCCGTGGTTACCCTGATGACGGAGAACCCTCTGGTCAGCGTGCTGGTCTTCGTGCTGGCACTGATCATCTCCGATTCGCGTATCAGGCAGGGCATCCACACCTGGCGGGAAGTCCTCGCCGGCGCGCTCCTCGGCATGGGCATTGTGAGTCTGAACTACTGGATTTTCCTGACGTAGGGGGGGGTAAGCACTCGCTAGTATTTGTAAGAGTTTACAACCTATACTTTTTATAACCCATTACCTACTGTATTGCAAGGAGTTGTTGATAATGATTGGAACAGACCTGACGCAGAAAGAAGCTGATACATTAATCAAAATGGAAAAGCACCGTATAGACGAAACAGGATACGAGTTCCCATTGCAAGGTGGGTCGTTAGTTGTGCCGTTGCAGTCTATGTATCGACACGAGCAATTTTTATTGGATATTAGGCGCGGAAAGATTGATTCACTAAAAGTGACGATGCAAAATCGAGCGAGAGGATCAATCGTTTTATTAAGGTTGGATTTGTCGGGCTCACCTCATCGTAATCCAGATGGCGAAGAGCTACCCTGTCCACATCTGCACGTATACCGTGAAGGATACGGAGATAAGTATGCTATACCGATTCCTAATGAAAACTTTCCTCGTATTAACAGCCTGTGGGGAACTTTCGAAGATTTCATGAAATACTGTAACATTACAAAGATTCCCAATATAGAACGGGGAGTATTGATATGATACAGGAAATACAACATCTGTTAGATAGCTACATAAATTGGTTAAAAAACAAAACTCAACTTCGCAAAATAGGTGAATGGGTTGGTATTAGCACGCCCTACTTAGACCGACACAACGACTATATTCAGCTATATGCAAAAAAGGATAGCAATGGATATGTTCTTACTGATGACGGATACACCATTGATGATCTCAGACATGGTGGATGCGAAATCAATACACCCAAAAGAGAGCATATACTTCAGGAGACCCTAAATGGTTTTGGAATCAAATATGCAGATGGGCAGCTTCAAGTTCATACATCAGGCAGGGATTTTGCTCTTAGCAAGCACAACTTGGTACAAGCTGTACTAGCTGTCAACGATATGTTTTATCTGTCATCTACAAGCTCTGTCAAGCTATTTCATGAGGATGTTAAGTTATGGCTAGATGAAAACGAGATTCGCTATACCCCAAAGATTACATTTGCCGGAAAGACTGGATTTAATCACCAGTACGACTTTGTAATACCCAAATCCAGTGAACAGCCAGAGCGTATTCTCAAGGTTGTTAACGCACCCAATAAAAATGTAGCGGAGGTTGTCATTTTTTCCTGGCTTGATACAAAGGAAACCCGCCCCTCAGGCTCGAAAGCTTACGCTATTCTTAACGACAGTGAACGTCAAGTGTCTACAGCAATTACAGAGGCACTGGAAAGTTATAGTGTAAAACCAATTCTATGGGGAAAACGTGAGATGGTACGTAAAGAATTGGTCGCATAACTGCTGGATGGGATTAAAGAACTACTAACGAGGTTGCCATGAAACGACTTACCCTTCTTCTTCTTTCATTAGCTCTGGTGTGCGTGGCGGGGGTTGGGGATCAGCCCAACGCCCTGCTTGCCTACAGCTACGCCAGCGAACTGTTTGACCTCGAATGCGGCTGGGGCAAGGTCTCCGAGCGCACCGATGAGGAGATTGCCGACCTCGTGCCGCTGACCTCGGAGCTCCTCGACCGCCTCGGTGCCGAGGTCATCCGCTGGCTCAGCGAGGTAGAGGAAGGCGCACTGGGGGTTCACCCTGAGTCCAGTGCGGCGACCTCGACCCGTGGCACGCTGAACCTGATTGCGAGGAACATCGAAAAAACCATCGATGACCTGGCGACGGAGAACTACGAACGCGCCGCCAACTTCCTCTCCTCACTGCGTGGGGCAACGGAGTCTCTGGCGAAAGGATACGCGGAGTATGATTACTAAAACTCGCACTGCTGTCCTGCTGATTCTGATCGCGCTGTTGACCGCCTCGCTGGGGAACGCGATGTCGCCGGAGGCGGCGGCTGTCGCCGCACCAAACGAGTACGCATCCTCTTTATACACCAGCGAACTGTTTGAGTTTAGCTACCTCTGGCGTGAGATTGCCAGCCTGACCGTTGCAGAACATGGCGAGTGGATGATGCTCGACCGTAATTCCGAAGAATGGCTTCTGTACACGCTGGACTACCTGGAGCAGTTTTTGGTCGAGATTGACCGCTGGCTGGAGGATTTTGGGATTTCGGAATCCGATGAGGCTGATTCGCCCGTGGTTCTGCTCAATGAGCTGCGGGAAGGAACCTCGTCGGTGATAATCTACCTTGATACTGGCAGATACGAGCTTGGTGCTGACCTGCTCGCTTCGCTTAGCCGAACCGCCGATCGCCTTTCACATCGCTTTGGAGACTATGATTACTAAAGCCCGCACTGCTGTTCTATTGCTTATGACCGTACTGCTTACCGTTTCCCTTGCCGGAGTGCGGCGGGACGATGCCGTCAACCTCTCCGAGGTCTTTGCCTCGCAGAGCGGCAACTTTAGCGGCTGGGCTGACCTCGGTAGTGCCAGCCGGACGAAGGCGATGAACAACCTCGCCGCTCTGGTGATTATCTCCGGCGATATGGTGGATAACTGGCAGGATGAGCTTGCCGCACTGGGATTGAGCGAGGAGAACATCGCCGTTATCTGGGGCAAGCTGAAAAAGATCGACGAGAAGCTCAGCTACTTCGGCGGCATCTCCGGCGAACCCAGCGTCTCCACGGCACAGGACGTTTACGCCAAAGAGTTGGTTGCCACGGCGCACCTCTTCTACGAACTGGGAGAGCTGTATGCAGCAGCTGGGTTGTAGCCTGCTGTTTCTGATGCTCATCGGCGGCTCCGTTCAGGCGGAGCCTTTTGTCGAGGGGCGCGCCCTCTGGGTTCCCGCCTGGGAGATGACCAGTCCCGCTGGCATTCGGCGGATGGTCGCGCTCGCCGAGGAGTACAACCTCAACTCCCTCTTCGTTCAGGTGCGCTATCGGGGCGATACCCTCTACCAGCCGAACCGCCGGGATTCATCGCACTACAACCCAGAGCCACGTTCCCGCTATCTGCGTGGTCAGTCGGCAGACTTCGACCCCCTGGCTCTGGCGATTGAGCTGGCTCACGAGGCGGGAATGAGCCTCCACGCCTGGGTAACCTGCTTTGAGATTACCGGAGGCTACGCTCCCGGCGACGATACTCACGTCGTCAACCAACACAGGGAGTGGGTCAGCTACAGCAATCGCAGCTACATGATGCCGCTGGGCAGTCGTGCCTGGCTCGATCCGGGAATCTCCGCTGTCCGCGACTATACTACTGAGGTCTTTCTCGACCTTGTGGCAAATTACGAGGTGGACGGGCTTCATCTGGACTACGTCCGCTATCATGGTCATGAGATGGGCTTCAACCCCCTGGCTCTGGCGGAGTACCGCTATGAAACCGGGCTTGCTCCGGCGGACAGCGATCTCAAATGGGCGGACTGGCGACGGGCGAAGATTACCGACTTCGTGCGGCAGATTTCACTGGAAGCAAAGCGGGTACGACCGGGGTTGATCCTCTCTGCGGCTGTCTTTGCCGGACGCACGGGAACCGCCTATAACGATGTTTCTCAGGACTGGGGACGCTGGCTCGATGAGGGGCTAATCGACCTCCTCGCCCCAATGGCATACTCCACCAACGACACCACCCTGGCGCAGCAGCTTTCCGACGCGGTCTATGTGGCAGGCGAGCTGCCCGTTTACGCCGGACTGACTCTGGTGGACTTCAGCAACGACGATCGCCCGCTGTCGGTTTACGAGGTCAACCGCCACAGCCACATCGCCCGGCTCCACGGAGCCGCCGGAGTGGCTCTCTTCAGCTACACCGCGCTGAAGGAGATGGTTGCCGCTGGTCTCACCCCGGAGCAGCTTTTCTCTGGCAAGCGGTCGGAACCCGTCTTCGAGGTGATTGACTAGCAATAACTAAGCAAAATCTCCCGAAGAGACCTTTGAATAAGTCTTATTTCGTTCGCCAGAGACAAGGGGCTTTAGCCCCTTGCCTTAAAGTCAAAACCAATCGATAATCAAAGTCCATGATGTTCTCAGGATACAGCAATCGGGCTAGTTATCCAAAGGTCTCAGAGAATGAACTAAATAACCCCTTGCAACAACCCAGCCGTTTGAGTACCATCCGGTCGGTGAGCAGATGCTGTCCCGATACCCCCTCAACCAACCAACAGGAGCGATGATGTTCGAGAAGATTCTCAATGCCATCCCCGAGTTCAAGCTGATCGAGGATCCGGAGCTGCGCGAGCAGTGTGTCGAATGTTGGGTACGTGCCACGGAGCTGGGCGAATGGACCGTGGACGAGCTGCTGGCTCTCCCCTTCACCCTGCTCATTGACACCAAAGTAACCCTGATCGAGCATATCCAGGGCGTTACCCTGATGGTGGATGCTATGGCCGGAGTGATGAATCGGCTCAAGCACGACGGTCTGACCGTCAACCACCAGTACGCCATCGCTGGCGCGCTACTCCACGATGTCGGCAAGGTCATCGAATACGCCCAGGTTGACGAAAAGTACGTCAAGAGCCGCATCGGGCGTTACCTGCGCCATCCGATCACCGGGGTCTGGCTGGCAATGGAGGTTGGTCTGCCAGTCAAGATCGCCCACATGATCGGCTCCCACGCCTTCGAAGGCGACCGCACCCCACGCACCACCGAGGCGATCCTGATCCATCAGGCCGACTTCGCCTGGTTCCACTCCATGAAACGCGAATTCAAATAGGCAGCGCCAAGCGCTGCACCTTAGAACTGGCGCTTCGCGTCAGAACACCTTGAGATTGTCCCACTCTCTTCGCTCGTTCTCTGTTGGTAATGCCAGCACGTAGCGACCAACGGGAGCGTGTGCGCGGGTGTTTTCGCTAGTCAACAGAAACTCTTTGCCGCGAAAGTGTGTCCAGCTTCAAGCTGGCGGTGCGTTGCATCACAGGACTGACGCTTCACGTCAGAACACCTCGGCTTAATCTACCGCTCCCGCTGGTCGCTACCTCTTCTCCCTCTCCCCTTTGGGGAGAGGGCTGGGGTGAGGGGCAGCATGAGTAGTGGCAAACCCCGGTGCCTGCCCTGACGCGGGAGAGCAACCACTAACAGTGGGAGCTACAGCCTGACACAAGATGTGCTGGGGCGAATCTTGTATTCGCCCCCCGTTCAGATAGCAAACCCGCGTGTCTGCCCAGTCAGCACCGAGCATTACCACCGAATGCCCCGAAAGGTCTCCCATGAAGATCGAGCTGAAGCCCTTCTCCAAACAACTCTCCGAGTCCGAACTGCTGGTCATCTTCCGCTTTGAAGGGGGCGAGTTCTATCCCACCCTCGACGCAGCTGGTCTCGCCAAGGCTCCCGCGCTGAAGCAGGCTATCGCCGCCAAGGACATCAAAGGCAAGCCCGGCGCGATGAGCCTCCTCTACCTGGGCGAGGATTCACCGACAAAGCGACTCCTTGTCATCGGCGTAGGCAAGCGAGAGAAGTTCAGGGTGGAAGGACTGATCTCTGCCGTGTCCGCTGCTGTCTGGAAGGCGGAGAAGCTCGGCGTAAGTGAACTCACCTGCTACCCTCTTCCGTTAAAGGATGAGGGTGAAGCGGTGAAGCAGACCGCTCTGGCAGCTTTGCTGGCGAACTACCGCTTCGACCGTTACCTACCCAAACTGGCGAAGAAACCCCGCCCCTCAACCCTGCGCATTCTCGTCGGGAAAGCGACCAGCGCGCTCAAAACCGTCGTAGAGCAGGCGGCAATCGTCGCGAAATATCAGAACTTCAGCCGCGAGCTTATCAACGAGCCGGTCAACGTGATGACTCCGCTGGAGTTCGCCAGTCGGGTCTCCAAAGAGGCCGAGGAGATCGGCTTGCAGTGCGAAGTTCACGACGAGGAATGGATTCACAAGAAGGGCATGAAGCTGCTCTGGGGAGTAGCGAAGGGTAGTGAAGAACCGCCCCGCCTGGTCGTCCTGCGCCATAATGGCGGTGGCAAGAACGCCCCCTGGCTGGGAATCGTCGGCAAGGGCGTGATGTTTGACACTGGTGGACTCTCGCTGAAGAACACCGCCGGTATGCTCAGCATGAAAGCCGACATGGGTGGCGGAGCAGCCACCGTGGGCGCGCTGCTGGCGGCGGCGGCTCTCAGCGTAAAGAAGAACATCATCGGCATCGTCCCCGCCGTGATCAACGCCATTGATGGTCGGGCGCAGAACGTCTCTGACATTGTGCAGAGCTTCGACGGCCCCAGCGTGGAGATCGTCAATACCGACGCCGAGGGTCGCCTCGTCCTCGCCGATGGTCTCTCCTATGCCCGTGAGCTGGGAGCCGAGACGCTGATCGACATCTGCACCCTCACTGGTGCCAGCGTGGTCGCTCTGGGGATGAAGGTCGCCGCCCTCTTTACCGACGACGACAACCTCCGCGACATTGTCCTCACCGGCAAGGAGACGACGGCGGAGGTATTCTGGCAGTTGCCGCTCTTCGACCACTACGCCGAAGCACTGAAGAGTACCTACGCCGAGACGAAGAACTCCGGCGGACGCTGGGGCGGCGCCTCAACGGCGGCGAAGTTTTTAGAGAAGTTCACCGACGGCAAGCCTTGGGCGCATCTGGACATCGCTGGCAAGGAACTCCTCGACAAGCCCTGGCTCTGCTATCGCAAGGGCGCGACGGCATTTGGTGTCCGCACCCTCTTGCATCTCATTGAAAACAGGTAGAACTGGACTCACAACAGATAACCGACCTGTCGGAGAACTGACAGGTTCGGCAATGCTTTGATTTGCTGGTTCCGTTGACTCCACTCTTACGAGGAGCGATTGTCCGCGTAGTCCTGGTCTGAACGTAAATGGAAGTTTGTCTTGACATCGTAACAGGGACCCACCTGGAGGCAGAACATGCCCGGTAAAACGATAGCTGAGAAGATTTTCTCCCGCGCGGCGGGACGTGATGTATTCCCGCTGGAGCGGGTCTGGCTCGACGTTGACCTCGCCGTAGTCCGCGACTTCGGCGGCCCTAACGTCGTTCTGGAATACGACAAGCAATTCGGCAATACCTGTCCGGCTCACCCGGACAAGATCGCCATGACCTTCGACTATCAGGCCCCGGCAAAGGTAACCAAGGTTGCCGAGAACCAGCGCATCTGTCGGGAGTTCGCCGCCCAGCACGGTATCAAGAGCGTCTATGATGTTCAGTACGGTATCGGTCAGCACGTGTTACTGGAGCGAGGGCGTGTTCTGCCCGGTGAGGTCATCGTTGGCACGGACAGCCACATGAACCTCCTCGGCGCGGTGAACGCCTTCGCTACCGGTTGCGGCACCACTGACCTCACGGCGGCGTGGAAGACGGGTAAGCTCTGGTTCAAATGCCCGCCGACGTTCAAGGTCATCGTCAACGGCAGCCTCAGCTCACCCACAGGCGCGAAAGACCTGACCCTCTTCCTGATGAACAAAATCGGGACGGACATCGCCAACTACCGCGCCGTCGAGTTTTATGGCGAGGCGATTGACAATCTCGACCTGGCGGGACGGCTGACCCTGGCAAGCCACATGACCGAGCTGAACATCAAGATTCCGTTCTTCTCACATAGTCCCTCCGTTCACTCTTGGCTGGAGGAACGAGCCGGGCGGAAGATCGAGCCGATCGAGGCTGATGCCGATGCCGCCTACGAGGGTGTGCTGGAGTACACCGTGGAAGGCCTGCGCCCCGTAGTCGCCGCGCCTCACTACCCGACCAATGTTCTTCCCGCCGGAGCCGAAGGCGTTGTCGGACAAAAGATTAACAGCGGTTTCATCGGTAGTTGCTCCAACGGGCGGATTGAGGACTTCCGCGAGGGTGCGGAGATTCTGAAAAAAGCTGGAGGCAAGGTTCATCCCGACGTGCGCCTCATCGTTACCCCCTCCACCAAAGAGGTCGCCATACAGATGCTCCATGAGGGTCTCTACGATATCTACATGGAGGCCGGAGCGATGGTTACCAACCCGGGCTGCTCGCTCTGTACCATCGGGCATCACGGGGTACTGCCGAAGGGCGATGTGCTGATCTCGACCAGTAACCGCAACTTTGAAGGCAAGTTGGGACGCGGAGGAATCATCTATCTCGGTTCTCCGGCAGTGGTCGCCGCAAGCTCGGCTAAGGGCGTAATCACTGACCCTTCAACCCTCTAGCCAACGCAGCCAGAGGAGCTGAATTTTTTCAGTTGAGATTAGCGGTTACCCAACAACCATTTTGAAGAGGAAACACGATGAAATTCAAAGGAAAGAGCTGGGTCGTCCCCGACGACATAGACACCGACCAGATCTATCACGGTCAGTACCTGCCCGTTACCGATCCCCATGAGATGGCGAAGTACGCCCTGACCTTCACACCGGGTAAGGAGAACTTCCCCAACGAGGTCTCCGAGGGCGACATCCTCGTTACTGGTAAGAACTTCGGCTGTGGAAGCAGCCGGGAGCACGCCGTTATTTGCCTCCAGTACAACGGTGTCTCCTGCATCGTGGGCGAGTCCTTCAGTCGTATCTTCTACCGTAACGCCGTCAACCTGGGCTATCCGGTGCTGGAATGTCCCGGTATTACCAAGATGGTTACCGAGGGCGATGAGATTGAGGTTGACCTCGACTCCGGTCTGGTAAAAAACCTGCGCACTGGAAAAACGATCACCGGTGTGCCGCTCTCCGATGTCGAGGCTGAGATCAGCAACGCCGGCGGCCTGCTGGAGTATCTGAAAACCCATTAAGACTACGAGTAAGTCCATTGCGGGGGCGGGTGTGAATACTCGCCCCTGCATGGCAACTCAGGGTCGCGCGCCTGCCATTCGGGCGGCTTGCGGTAGTCTTACCTCAATAAGGAGAAAACTATATGAAGAACCATCGTACCACTATTACATTCGCGATGTTGACCATCCTGCTTTTATCCCTGTCTCCGGTTGTGGCAAGCTCAACCCTCTACGAATAGACCTATGGTCAGGGAATCGTAACCCGGGGAAATATGTCCGCCATTGCCAGCCCGTTCTCGTTTATGGCGGCCGATGACTTCGAGCTGTCCACCAACTTTGAGATAAACGAGATTGAGCTTTGGGGTATATTCCCCTTCAATTCGCCATCGGGTGATTATCTGGTGCGGGTCTATGGCGAGGCCAGTGGCGGCGGACCGGACAACGGCAACGTCATCGGTCAGACTACCGTCCCCGCAGCCAGCGTAACCAACACCGATACGGGATACACCTTCGGGGGCTGGAGTTCGCCAGTGTACAAGGTTGGTCTGGTTATCCCGACCGGTGAAGAGTTCATCCTTGAGGTCGATACCCGCTACTGGGTGATGGTGCAGGCTCAGGCCCAGAACAGCTTCAACTGGCTTGCTCAGGATCATGACTCTTCCCATTTCACACCGATGTACTACAGCTCTACCGGTGGAAACTCCTGGGATGACTGCGAAACCGCCTTTGGGGCTGGCGAGATATTCGACTGTTTCTTCCGGTTGATTGGCAACGAAAGTAGCGCGATTGAAGAGACAAGCTGGGGAATGATCAAGGCAACGCTTTAGGCTGACCGAGCAGATTGACTCCATGACAAAAAGCCCCTTCCGGCAGGAGGGGGCTTTATACTACAGCGAGATTAACAGGACTTTAGCTACTCCGTTGCGTCCCCTGATCCGTTTTCTGAAAATATTTCTGAATGGTGAGGAAAGAGATGACCTCCTCCCGACCCGGGTTGAGGAATTGGGCTACATGTTCATGCGCCCGGGTGAGAATCGCCTCGGCCTCTGCGGGATGCTCGATGTAATAAAGCAGCTTCTCCTCCAGGTCGGCGTAGTCATCGCGCAGGGCGACGTAGTGCCGATCAGCCTCCAGATGACCCTCCATAAACCAGGTCTCGTAGCGCGGTGGTGGCATCACCGCCAGGGAGTTCGACGACATCACCCACTTGAGGTTGCTGGCAACGTCGTTGCCCTCCAGACAGAGAATGAACTTGTACCGCAGATGCTCCCGAATCGATATTCGGGGTACCAGCCAGCGTAGCTCGCCACCCTCGCGATTGACCTGTCCCACGTCGCAGAGTCGATGACCGAAGTACGACCTCAGAAAACGCTTGCGGTTCTCCTGGGTAACGTTCG
>JAIOSI010000123.1 GCA_021107695.1 bacterium | reverse complement strand
TGGCTCTACCTTCACGCCGGACCTCTACGCCTGCGCCTTTAGCGGGATTGGTCCAGCCGATCTCCTCAGCTTCCTTGATACCATTCCAACCTACTGGAAGCCCTATATCGAACATATGTACCGGAGCGTGGGACATCCGGTTGACGACGAAGAGATGATGATCAGCCGCAGCCCGGTTCACTTTGTTGACCGAATCAGCATCCCGATGCTGTTCATCTACGGTCGTAACGACGCCCGCGTCAATATTGCCCAGGGAGACATCATCTCCGCCGCCCTCGATGAATCCGGCATTCCCTACGAGATGGTGATCTACGAGGACGAGGGGCATGGTCTGGCCCGTCCGGAGAACCGCCTCGACGCCTTCCACCGGATTGACAAGTTCCTCGCCGAGCACCTCGGTGGTCGCTGGGACGAGAACTGGGTAGCGGGAGAGTAGCACCACTATACCGTGAACAATCGTAAGATATTGTAGGGGCGATCACAAGGATCGCCCCTTTTCCGTTTCGCCCCTCCCCCATCAAGTACCCGTAGGGGCGACCGTCCACGGTCGCCCATTAGATGAGCATAGCTCATCTGCTACGAAGACATCGCATGGCTAAATCATCTGCCATTTGGTGGTGTTGGGGAACTAACATTGGTTGGCGATAACCCCACTTTTTGAAGGGCGAACATAAAGTTTGCCCATACGTAACACCTTCTGTTTGTTAAAGATACGCTGTAGGGGCGGACCTTGTATCTGTCCTGTTTAGGTTCGACATAGGGCAGCCACAGGGGGATGCCCCTACAATATCAATATCAGATATGTAAGCGACCAACGGGAGCGGACGTTCTCTGGGTGTTCCGGGCGCAACCCTGTCCTGTGTCCAGCTTCAAGCTGCCAACGGGCAATCCGGCTTAGTTGGCACTGAACGCAGCAGCTAACATCAACTGGCTATTTTTATTGTTGCGAGTCTGTGTCCAGCTTCAAGCTGGCGCTGCTACGGATGCACCAACTCGCCAAATGACCAGGCGTGGTCGCCGGAGTCCTCTCCCAAAGCGCAGACCGCCACCACGTAGCGGGTGCCGCCGGGAACGCCCCAGTAGTCCTCCACCTCGCCTTCGGGAATGACCAGCTCGGTTACCCGCAGCCGATGAGGGCGGCTCGTCCAGACCCCTTCGCCTGTCAGTTGCTCTTCGCTGAAGCGGTCATGGGGAATCAGTACCACGGCGTAGCCAGCGGCTCCGGGAACCGGACTCCAGCTGAGGCGGAGTTCGCTGCCCCCGTCCACCGCTGTAACCGTAGTAAAGCCAAGCTGCTGAAGGCTCAGGTTCTCTGAGGAGTAGCCCAGCTTCTCCCCCGCTGAGTTGATTGTAGTGAAGCTCGCTCGCTCTTGTAGCTCCTCTGGCAGGGCGAGACGGGCGGTGATTCTTCCGCTCATGTCGATAGAGAGGAGAAGCCCTTCGCCATCCAGTCCCAGCTCGTAGGTAAAGGACTCCTCCGCTGGTTCGGTCAGGGCTACCTCGACCAGCAGGTAGTCTTCGGGCAGGGTCAGCTCGCTGGCATGGTCAAAGCGAACCACCGAGGCGGAAAGCTCACTCACCTTAGCCCAGGGGTGAAGGGTAAGCTGAATGTTCTCTTCTCCGCCTGCAAAGCCGACCAGCAGGGCTGATCCGTCATTATGGACAGCGATGAGCCTCTCACCAGCAACCGGAGCGGGCAGGGTGAAGCGTCCGTAGTCGTCGCTCCTGTCCAGAGCCACGGTTTGCTCTGCTTCGTTCAGCAGAGCCACGTAGCCCTCGGTCAGCGGAGTGTCTTCGAAGAGCAGTCGTCCGCTTACTGTAGGAGACTCAGTTGGCTTGGTGAGCGTGATAGTAAAGAACTCGCCCCAGTTGCCGTCTTCGCCCAGAGCGTGAACGTGGAGCAGCCGCTCCTCGCTAGCCTTCCAATCGGTTACGGAGAGGGGAAGGTAGGCGTACAGCTCTTTATCGCCTGGCAGCCCCTCCCAGGGCAGCACGGTAAATGCCAGCCCGGTTCCGTCGCTTCCCGGTCCGCTCAGGAAGCCCTCGACTGCTGCCACTCCCGCCTCGTCCGTTACCAACGCGGTAACGGTCAGGGTCGTTGCTGTGGCTCGTTCGAGGATAGCCAGGCTGACTGTCGAGCCGCTTTCGCTCCGCCGGGTCAGGGTCAGATCGACCTGCCTAAGCTCACCGGGACGCAGCGCGCCGAGACGATCGGTCGTCCCATTCCCGTCCTCGTCATAGAAGCCCTCAAAGCGAACGCCCTCTTCCTCGCCACTGACAAGAAGATAGGGCGAGTCGGCGGCACGGTACTCCGCCAGCCCGGACAGAAAAAACGAGCCGTCGCTGCTGTTTGCCCGTGCCAGGGGCAGTTGACCATCGAGAGTGGGGCTAAGGAGCAGCTCGACCTCAGCGGGTAGCGGGGAGCCGTCCGCCATACTCACCGTCGCCTCCAGCCGTCCGCCGGTCTCTTCGTAGCGAACCTCCAACAGCCAGGTGGAGTCCTCCGCCGGATTCCCGGCAAGGTCGGTAACTCCGCTCACCATAACGTCGTAGTTCGTCCCCAGCTTCAGGGCTTCGCCAGCAAGCAGCGAGACTTGATTCCGCTCTGCTTCAACGCTGAGACTGAGCGGCGAAGCTGGTTCCGTTGTATCTTCCCCCACCGACTCAGTCAGGGTCGCAACCGCCCCGTCGGCAAGAATCGCCTCGTTGAAGAGCAGGAAGATTGCCGGGTGGGTGGAGGTCTCTCCGTGAGGGGCGAGCTTGACCGGCTTCGGCGGTGTTACGTCGGCAGACTCCGTGGCAATGAACTCCCGCCGGAGCGGCTCCGCCAGCAGCCCATCGCTCCCCCGGAGGTTCCGCGCAGTGAGCCAGTAGATTTCACCGTGTTGCAGCCCGTCAATATCGAGGAGGACAATGCGGGGATTGCTCGGTTCCAGCCGAACCAGTACCACCTCGGCGGTGCCTGGTACCTCAAGGGTGAACTCACCGAGGCTCGCCTCGTCCAGCGGACGGTCACACTCCAGACTAAGGTGGTGGTTGTCTGCCTGAGAAAGAAAGACCAGCCGTGGCGGAAGCTCCTGCTGGGTATTCAAT
>JAIOSI010000180.1 GCA_021107695.1 bacterium | reverse complement strand
TTCGACGCATCGGACGGGTGGCTCTGGTTCATCGGGGTGAGGTCAAGAGCGATCGCTCCTACCATCTGAGCGCCCTGGGACTGGCTGTGGATGCCGACGAGGGCTATGCTCTGCGCTGCAAGGGCAGGCTCCCCGGCTTGATTCAGGAACTGCTGACAGACAGCGGCATCCGCGTCCTCGGCTATGGACTGAAGCCCTTCCTGGGTCTGACCGGAATTACGAACTATGATGACGCCCTGCTTGCTGGATGGCTGGTGGAGGCGAATCGCGCACCGAAGGACCTCCCCGCCCTCTGCGAGCGGTACCTGGGAGCCACCCCCGCCGGTAGCGGAGGCGGAAGCTCTCAGGGCGACCTGCTCAGTGGCAATGACGACGGCGATGAGCTGAAAGTCCTGGCTGGGGAAGCCGCCGCTCTGGTTGCCCTGACCCACAAGCTGGAGCTTGCGCTGGCAAGTCAGGAACTGAAACGGGTTTACTACGACATCGAACTGCCCCTGGCAGCGGTACTGGCCTCGGTAGAGAAACGGGGAATCCTCCTCGACTCCACCGCCCTGAACAGCTTCTCCGAAGAGCTGACCCGACAGCAGGGTGAGCTGGCGGAGCGAATATACGCCCTTGCCGGACGCTCCTTCAACGTCGCTTCGCCAAAGCAGGTCGGCGAGGTACTCTTCGGCGAACTGGGGCTTTCCGGAGCGAAGAAGACCAAGAGCGGTTACTCCACCTCACGGGGGGTGCTGGAGAAGCTGACCGGGGAACACGAGATCGCTCGGCTGATTCTGGAGCATCGGCAGCTCGCCAAGCTCGACGGAACCTACGCCAAGGCGTTCCCAAAACAGGTTGCCCCAAAGACCGGACGGCTCCACACCACCCTGCATCAGGCGGCGGTCTCCACCGGACGACTTTCATCGAGCAACCCCAACCTCCAGAATATCCCCATCCGTACCGAGCTGGGACGGCACATCCGTGAAGCCTTCATCGCCCCGCCGGGCTGGAAGCTGATCAGTGCCGACTACAGCCAGATCGAGCTGCGCCTGATGGCGCACATCGCCGGAGAGACCACTCTCATCGCCGGTTTCCACAACGAAGTCGATGTTCATCGCCTGACCGCCGGAACCCTCCTCGGCATTCCGGCGGACGAGGTAACCACAGAGCAGCGCAATCAGGCGAAGATCGTCAACTACTCCCTCTTCTACGGCAAGGGGGTTTACGGGCTGGCACGGGATCTGCGGATGTCCATTGGCGAGGCGAAGGCTTTCA
This sequence comes from bacterium, assembly GCA_021107695.1. Lineage (GTDB taxonomy): Bacteria > RBG-13-66-14 > RBG-13-66-14 > RBG-13-66-14 > RBG-13-66-14 > JAIOSI01. The sequence goes on along the minus strand of JAIOSI010000180.1, from coordinate 4,965 downwards.
TCGACAACTACTTCAGCAAGTACCCTGCGGTACGGGAGTGGATGGACGGCAACGCCGAACGCGCCCGGGAGCTGGGCTATACCATCACCCTCTTCGGGCGAAAGCGACCCTTCGGCGGGCTGGACTCACCGAACCGCCAGGTCCGTGAAGCCGCCGAGCGAGCCGCCCTCAACGCCCCGATTCAGGGTAGTGCCGCTGACCTCTGCAAGCTGGCGATGATCCGTGCCGAAGGGATGTTCGCCGAAAGTAACCTTCAGGCGCGGATGCTCCTGCAGATCCACGATGAGCTGCTGGTCGAATGCCCCGCCGAAAAGGTCGAAGCCACCAGCGCGATCCTCCGCGAGGCAATGGAACAGGCGGCGGCGGGCTTCGTCCACCTCACCGTCCCCATCACCGTGGACATCGGCAGCGGTGACAACTGGCTCCAGGCACACTGACAAACCCTTTGTTAAGGAGTCTCCTGAGTAGTCCTTGACAGACAATATTATTTAGTACATATAGAATGTTGCGCTGGGTAATCCAGACATAACTTTTTCTTTAGAGCTTTCTTTAACTGAAACCGCACAAAAACATAAAGGATATCCAATGAAAAAGACCTTAGTGATCCTGCTACTGGGCACTGTTATCGCCTTAGCGACTGCCCCGACCTTGATGGCTCCCGAAGATGCTACGGGCATCTTCCACAACCCGTACGTTGGTGCAGCCTTTGGTACCCTTATCTATGACAACAACGTTCCCATGGACGCCAGCACCTATGCCAATATGGTCTCCGCTCAGAATGATGTGGACTGTCGCGTTGCTGACGACTTCACCCTGGCTCACGGCACGGCTATCGGGGGCGTTGAGTTCCTCGGGGGCGAGTGGAACGGTGGTTCCGAGTGGATCGACTGGATCGGTTTTGATGTAGAAATCTTTTCCGGCGAAAGCGGTTCCCCAGCCAACCCTCCCGGCACTCCTGCTCACAGCGTCCACGTTGACTGGGCTGACATCACCTCCTCCGTAGTAGTTTTTAGCTCTGGCTCAGTCTTTGTCTCCCACATTGTTGTTGAAGACATCGGTACTTCCATCGCTTTAGCTGCTGGCAATTACTGGTTCAGCATCTGGCCCTACCGTGATAGTGGTTCTGGTAGTCTCCAGACTGGTATGATGGCATCCGCCAATGCTACCGGCTCCGAGGTTTACTTCAGCTCCAACTACTTCGGCTATCCTGACTGGGTTGCTGGCAATACCGTCTTTGGTTCCTTCTACGACATCGGCTTCGCTATCTATGAACATATAAGTGCTGTCGAGGAAGCCACCTGGGGACAGATCAAGGCAGCTTTCTAGAGGCAGCGCAGCCGAGGATTTCGTTCACCTCACCGTGGACATCGGCAGCGGTGACAACTGGCTCCAGGCACACTGAGCAGCCAGATCGAAGCTGCACACACCTTCGCGGCTAACCTGTTTGGCATAATTACCCCTGTTCCCGCGTATACGCTCCCGCTGGTCGCTGCGGATAAAGTCCCTTTTGCTACTCGGTAGGTTTGACTAGAAAAATGTTCAGCAGAAGCTATAGTTTATGCCAGTAACCATCGTTGGTGGAGGTTTGGCGGGCTGTGAGGCTGCCTGGCAGCTGCTCCGCCGGGGGCATCGGGTGCGCCTGCTAGAGATGCGCCCCAGCGTCGAGACCGGAGCGCACGATGGCGATGGACTGGCACAGCTGGTCTGCTCCAACTCTCTAAAGGGCAAGGGATTGTCATCCGCCCACGGCTGTTTGAAGGCAGAGGCAACGGTTCTCGGCTCGCTGCTCCTTGAGGTCGCAGGAGAAGTCAGCATCCCCGCCGGAGGAGCCTTAGCTGTGGAGCGTGCGGCTTTCTCTGCGGCGGTTGAAGAGCGGCTGCTCAAAGCCGGAGTCGAGCTTGTCCGCGAGGAGCTGACCGAGTTTCCAGCATTTCCGGTGGTCATCGCCAGCGGACCGCTGACCAGCCCGGCACTGATGAAGTCTCTGGTTAAGGAGTTAGGCGCGGAGCGGCTCTTCTTCCACGATGCCACGGCACCAGTCTTCACCACCGAGAGTCTGGATTTGAAGCGGGTCTTCGCCGCCGGGCGACACGGGCAGGCTGCCGACTACCTCAACGTGGGACTGAATAAAGAGGAATACCTTCGCTTCCGGGAGCAGCTGATTAACCTGCCCCGCGCCCGGGTTCACGGCGTGGAAGAGGAGCTTGCCGACAACAACTTCGCCGTCTTCGAGGGTTGCCTGCCAATCGAAGTGCTGGCAGAGCGGTCGGAGGATGCCCTGCGCTACGGTCCGCTGCGTCCAATCGGGCTGCGCACTCCCGCTGGCGAGAACTTCTACGCCGTCCTTCAGCTGCGGGCAGAGGATTCCACCAGGACACGCTACAATCTGGTCGGTTGCCAGACTCGTCTGACTCCGCTGGCGCAGCGCGCGCTCTTCCGCTCTCTGCCCGGACTTGAGCAGGCGGAGTTCGTCCGCTACGGGCGGATGCACCGCAACAGCTACCTCAACGGCTACCAGCTCCTTAACCCGACGCTGGAGCTGCGCGGGCAGCGGGGAATCTTCGTCGCCGGGCAGCTCTCCGGAGCTGAGGGCTACACCGAAGCGATCGCCACCGGACTACTCGCCGGGCTGAACCTCGACCGCCGACTGCGGGGGCTTGATCCGCTAACACCACCAGCGGTGAGCCTCCTCGGAGCCTTGACCAGAACCATCGCCGGCAAGGGGTTGCTGCATAAAAGCGGCGTTCCCGCTCCGGTGAATGTGAACTTCGGGCTGCTGCCGCCGCTGAACGGTCCCAAAGTCAAGAAGAAGAAAGAGCGCAAAGAGGCGTATTCCCAACGCTCCCAAGCGGCGATGCACGTATTCCGCTATGGGATTAACAACTAAGAGCTGCCATGAACTTAACTCAATCAGCCGAAGATTCCTCGCTGTCGTTGGACGGTCAAACCATCCTCGTAACCGGAGTGAGCCGCCCCGGTGGGATTGGTGCGGCAATCGCCCGACGCTGTGCGAAAGCTGGCGCAAGGGTGGCTATTCACGGTAGCCCTGCCTATGACCTGAAGTTGAAGTATCCAGACGCCACGGCAGATTCGACTGCTAAACTTGCCCTTGAGTTGTCGGAGAAAGGCTTCGATGTTATCGCTTTGTCGCCTTCTGACCTCGCCGATCCCGTAGAGCCAGAGCGGGTTATGTCTGAAGCAGTGGAAAAGGCAGGACAGCTCAACGGTCTCGTCCTCAACCATGCCTACTCGACGAGCAACCCCATTGGCGAATGGACAGCCGAGCATATTGATGCTCATTTAGCGGTAAACGTACGAGCCTCGATGCTGATGATTCAGGCGTTCGCCAGGCAGGCAGAATCCGGTCGCGATGGTGTTATTACCCTGTTTACCAGCGGTCAGTATCTCGGTCCGATGGTTAACGAAATCGCCTACGCCGTATCGAAAGAAGCAATCCGAGGTCTCTGCACGCAGGCTGCGGCGGCTCTGGCTCCACAGAAGATTCGAGTAAACTGCATCAATCCAGGACCGACCGACACAGGCTATCTCGATGGACCTCTTTACGATCAAATCGCTGGTATGTTCCCGTCTGGACGATGGGGTACCGCCGATGATGCAGCCCGCCTGGTTCAGTTCCTTCACAGCGAACACGCCCGCTGGATTACCGGGCAGGTGATTGCCAGTGAGGGCGGGTTCCAACGTAACAGTCGTAGATTTTGAGAGAGGACACGGCACGCCGTGTCCCTACGAGTTCGTCAACTTTTGTTAACCACCAACATCCACTCCACGGAGGTAGAACATGCGCAAGGGAATCATGGATATACCGGACATCATGAAGAAGCTCCCCCACCGCTATCCATTCCAGCTCGTTGACCGCATCGTCGAGGTCGAGCCGCACAAGCGCATCCTCGGCTACAAGAACATAACCATGAACGAGCCGCACTTTGGTGGACACTTCCCCGGAAACCCGATCATGCCCGGCGTGTTGCAGATCGAGGCAATGGCACAGGTTGGCGGGCTGCTGCTCCATCTCTCCTACGACCTCGAAGACGGGCAGCTGCTGCTGTTCCGTGGCGTTGATGAGTGCAAGTTCCGCCGCCTGGTGGTTCCCGGCGACCGACTGATGATGGAGCTGACGATGCTCTCATTCCACCGGGGAATCTGCAAAATGAGAGCAGAGGGCAGCGTGGACGGCAAGATAGTAACCACCGCCGTGCTGAGTACCTTCCTGGAGCTTCCCGACGGCAGCAAAGAGATTCGCCCGCAGAAAACCAAAGACCGATTCAAATAGAGATTACTGCTAACCGTAGGGGCGTATTGCATACGCCCTCATCCAACGATTATCAGTTGCTACCTGAAATCACGATGGGAGTAACCGTGCCACAGATTCACTCCACCGCCATTGTCGATCCCCGCGCCGAGCTGGCGGAGGATGTCGTCATCGGACCGTACACGATCATCGACGGTCCGGTGCGGATCGGTCCACGTACCCATGTGCATAGCCACTCGGTCATCGAGGGGCTGACCACCATCGGTGCCGACAACAAGATATTCCCCTTCACCAGCATCGGGGTGGTTCCGCAAGACCTCAAGTTCGCTGGCGAAACCACCGAGACGATCATCGGCGACCGCAACACTATCCGCGAGAGTGTAACCATCCATCGGGGAACCGCCGAGTCCATGCGTACCGTCGTCGGCAACGACTGCCTGCTGATGGCTATGACCCATGTTGCCCACGACTGCGTTGTCGGCGACCATGTTATCATGGCGAATGTTGCCGCCCTGGCGGGTCATGTGGTTGTCGAGGACTGGGCGATCATCGGCGGACTGGTGGCGGTGGTGCAGTTCGTTACCGTGGGTGCGCACTGCTACATCGGTGCCGGGGGGATCATCACCAAGGATGTTCCGCCGTTCATGCTGGTCTTCTCCAATCCCGAACCGAGGGTCGGCACGATTAACCTCGTC
>JAIOSI010000040.1 GCA_021107695.1 bacterium | reverse complement strand
TTCTCAAGCCGGGGCACAGCGTCTCCCTCGACCTGGCCCTGATCGCCGAGGAGCTTATTTCCAAGGTCTTAATGGCATCGCGGCTTCGCCCGATACGAAATGCACCGCTAACAAAGAAACCGATTCGGAAAAAAGCGATTGATCCCGATAAGCTGAAAAAACCACCGAAGACCGCGCTCAAACCACCCTTAAATAAAAAGAATTGGAAGGCAAACCAACCGCACCTGATTGCCATTGGAGCCTCGACCGGCGGTCCGGCTCTCCTGCGCTACCTCTTCTCTCAGCTTCCCGCCGACTATCCGATTCCTATTACCGTGGTGCAGCACATCACCCCCTCCTTCCACGGCGAACTGCTGCGTATCTTCAATCGGGTTACGCCGCTCTCCGTGGTCAGCCCCCGTGAGGGCGAGAAGCCCCAGCCGGGGAACATCTACCTCGCCTCACCCCGGGCGCACCTGACCATCAACCGGAACTACCGCTTTCGTCTGGTAGATGGCGAGCCGGTGGACGGTCATGTCCCCTCCGCCACCCGGCTCATCGAGAGCGCGGCGGAGACCTACGGCTCCCTGGCTCTGGGGATGATCCTTACCGGAATGGGAACCGACGGTGCCACGGGGATGCGCTCCCTGGCTGAACGCGGCGGACAGGTCTATATTCTGGAAGAGGCCTCCTGCGTCGTCTATGGAATGCCAAAGGCGGTTCTGGACGAAGGTGTCCCCGCCGAGGCTCTCGGCAAAACCGACCTCGCCGAGGTGCTGTTGCAGGTAGCTGGGTACCAGGTGGCTACGACCACAGCGAGCATCACGGCTGACCACACTGATTAGACAACCTATTTGGCACAACCCTGCTGGCGAGGTGTATTACGCCGTAGGGGCGCGGCGCGCCGTACCCCTACAAATCCACAATCAAGCATTACAACGGTTCCTCTATTTCTTGTAACAATCTCTACAAACCTCCCGACGTGAAGCGTCGGCATCAGGATCAACCACCTATGAAATATCTCTTATGTCAGATTGAAAAGCTCCGCTACGCCGTCCCGGTGGGGCAGGTCGCCCGGATTGAAGAGCCGGACGGAGACGAGCGTTTCTCTCCACAGCCCTGGCAGAGCTACCTGCGCCGGAATGCTGCCGATGCCAGCAGCTACACGGCACGGATTCTGCTGGAAGCCCAGCCGGAGCTGCTGCCGCTGTATGTGGAAGAGGTCATTGACCTTAGTGTGGACTACGAGGGCGCGATCTCGCCCTTCCCGTCGAACCTGGTTGACGCACCGGTGGCTCTCTTCTCCGGAATAATCCTCCTCAACGAGCTGCCCTACATCGTAATCTCCGCCAGCGGTCTGGCAAAGGCGCGGAATAATGCTACTGGATGAGACTTTTCGTCCACCAGGGAGGCCGTCGTCAGATTTTCTTCGCTTCCGTATATACACAAAGATACCAATAGCAACAAATTACAACAACTATTAACCAAGCCGAACGTACACGACAAAGGTACTTATGCAAAATAATCTGCGGCTATTGGTCTTTTCGCAAGCCGGAACCCGCTGGGCGATTCCGGTGGTCCATGCCGCCGAGGTCATCCGCCATCCACGCACCTTCCCCCTGCCCTCGCCGGGGGAAAACACCGTCGGGCTTGTTATCTATCAGGAAACCCCGGTGCCAGCGATTACGCTGGGCGAGGATGTCTCGGTGACCTACGAATACGGCATCGTCGTGCAGGCTGGTGAGCGAAGCGTGATTATCCTCAGCCATGAGCAGGGTTCGCTGCAAACGGTTTCCTCAACGGAGCTGACCAGGGACGAGGAACCGCCGGAGTTCATCCGCTACCTCTGGCAAAGCGAGAATGAAGATGATGAACCGATTCGGCTGATTGACGCCCGCCAGCTTCTCGGTCTGCGTACGGTCTCTCTGGAGAAGGCGCGATGAAAGCCGCGACCCTTCTCTTATTGATCGCGATTCTCCTCACCCCGGGCTGGGCGGAGTCCTATAGCGGATTCGCCCTCAATGCCGAAGTCGGACTGAACACCTTTGGGGTTACCAGCATTCCGGTGAACTTCGCCGGCGGAGTGGACATCGGCTATCGGCTGGAGGAGGTCGCCTTCACTCTGGGTTACTCGATTGAGCCCTTTGCCGAGCTGGGCGGAGTGCAGGGGCCTCGGCTCCTCGTTTATCACTACACCAGCCCGGCACGTCAGCTCTCCATTCGCCTCGGCGGTGGAGTTAACTATTTCTGGCGGCTGGCTCCCTTTCGACTGGGAGGGAAAGAAGAAGCCCCCCGCGTGGAATCGATGTGGACGGGGCAGCTGAACATTATGCTGGGGGCAAAGCTGGTTGGACCGCTGAACGCCGCCCTGGACGCGGCAATCTTCATGCCCCTGGAGGAGAAGGTCGGTCTGACGGTGCGCCTCTTCTTCGGTCTTGTCTTTCAGCTATAAGTAACGATCGCACCCTAACCTCTGCGGTGAGCCTTTCGGCTCACTTTTTGTAAAGAAACTAACGATAACCCCGCCGTGGTACAATGCTCGGTAATGATTGCAGTCTTCCCTGTCTGGTAAAGGTCTTTTGTGAACGAATCCGCCAAAATCAATAAGCTGCGTTCACTTCTCCGGGGGTTCGATGGTCTTCTCGTCGCCTTCTCCGGGGGGGTGGACAGCACCCTGCTGCTGCGGATTGCTCAGGAGGAGCTGGGCGCGGGGGTGCTGGCGGTTACC
>JAIOSI010000140.1 GCA_021107695.1 bacterium | reverse complement strand
GCTTGGTTTGTGGACAACCGGGGAGTAGTGCTGGATTCACTCGTACCTGGTCGGGAAGGCATCCTGATGGTTGACCTTCCGATTATCCTTTGATTTCATACCTCCGACCGTAGGAGCGTATTGCATACGCCCCTGCCAGCTCTATCCAACAGGAGCCTTTCATGAAGCTGACCAGCCTGCTACTCCTCCTTGCCCTGGTGTTCTCGGCGGCTGCCATTACCGAGGTCGCGCCGCTTTCCAGAGAATACATGCTGCAATACTCCGGTCTGCGCTTTGGTCCGGCTACCGGAGATAAAGCCGAATACAACGTCGGCGATACACTGGTACTCTGGCGTTGGCACATCGGCGGCGGTCCCCCGACTCAGGAACAGGTAGACTGCACCATTCGTGGTAAGGGCGGGTATTGCTACGTCGTCGTCGAGGATTCGGTCTGGAACAGCCAGATGAACCAAACCGACGTAAACGCCATCGTCGAAAGCTGGGAGAACTCCTCCTCCGGCGTTGACCCGACCAGCGGCATCTATGACCTGAACACCACCTACTTCGGTCCCTGTCCCGACGAGCTCGACGGCGATCCCCGGGTCTTCCTCTTCTACTACGACTTCGACGTTACCGCCGACGGCTTCTTCATGGCGTTTGACCAGTACCCGGATGGCACCGATCCCGACTATCACTCAAACGAACGAGAGATTCTCTACTTCAACAGCTCCGATTCCGACCCTGGTGGCGAGTATATGATCGCCGTGGCAGCCCATGAGTTCCAGCACCTGATCCACTGGCTCGCCGACGACAACGAAGACTCCTGGGTCAACGAGGGACTAAGCGAGCTGGCGATGTTCCTCTACGGCCATCCGGACAACGTCTCCGCCTTCAACAATCAACCGGATAACGACCTGACCCAGTGGGATGGCAACTGGGCTGACTACATCCAGACCTACCTCTGGACGCTCTATCTCTACGAGCAGTACGCCCTGGGAACGCCGGGAGCCGGAAACCTGATCTGGGAACTGGTTCACGAATCAGCCAACTCGGTCAGCGGAGTCAACAACGCTCTGGACACCGTCGGTATTAGCGACAACTACGTTGATATTCTGCCCGACTGGGTGGTGGCAAACTACCTCGATCTGGCGGATGATTCCCTCTTCAGCGGACGCTACAGCTACCTGGGCGAAAACCTGCCCAACTTCAACCCCTATCGCACAGTTGATTCCTATCCTGACTCCGGCAGCGGTAGCGTCAATCCTCACGCCGGGGAGTATCTAGTTTTTAACGATCCCGGAAAGGGTTACATTGCGGAATGGCTCCACGGCGGCTTTAACGGCGACGACGGCACTGCCTTCACCCTTAAGGTGATGGGAATCAACACCAGCGACGAAGCCGATACCACTGTGGAGGAGATAACCCTTGACGGTGCCAACGAGGGACACTTCGATGTTCCGACCTTTCCAACGATCCTCGACCGCGTGGTGATGGCTCCGGTGCGCGTAGCCGGTGGCGGCAGCGGACTCTACAACTTCCTCGTTGATGTTAGCGAAACAGGAATCACCGACGGCACGCTCTCCCTGCGCAGGCTGGAGGAAGGCGTAATCCTCTCCTGGGAGGCGTTCGGTGCGGCGGAGCTACGCCTGCTCCGTCGTGAGGACGGAGTTGACGAGGAGCTGACCCGCCTCAACCTCGAACGCGGTTCCTGGCTCGACGCCACAGCCCCGGATGGCGAATGTGAGTACCTTATCCGTGCCACCGCTACCGACGGCACAGAGACGATCCTCGGTCCGGTTACGGTGAACGCTGCCCCCCGGACAGCGGAGCTTGCCCTCGACACACCTTACCCCAATCCGGCGCGGGAACTGGTAACGATTAACTACCGCCTGCCTGCGTCCGAGGGTGGCGAGCTGGTTATCTGCGACCTTGCCGGACGAGTGGTCTGGCGAGAGAGCCTCGCTGCAGACAGCAGCCAGACCCGCTGGAATGCCACAAACATGGGCAGCGGAGTTTATCTGCTTCACCTCTCCGCTGGCGGAGCAAGCACCTCTCGCCGGGTGGTCATCGCACGGTAGATAACAGCTTTTTGCTTACTGCGTTTTCACACAGAACACGCGATTAACAGAATCTCCCTGCAAAGGTAGAGAGGTCAAAAATGCTCGATCTCTATCTCTTTCACGGCAACTCTCACCCCACGCTGGCAAAGGCGGTGGCGGACTACCTCCGCACCCCGCTGCGTAAGCGCATCTGCGACTGCTTCGCCGACAAGGAGATTCACGTCGAGATTGGCGAGAATGTGCGCGGGCGGGATTGCTTCGTCTTTCAGTCGGTCTGCACCACGCCAAAGGGCAGCGTCAATGACCACCTGATGGAGCTGCTGATTCTGGTGGATGCTTTACGCAGAGCCAGCGCGCGACGGATCACCGCCGTCATTCCTTACTACGGCTACGCCCGGCAGGATCGCAAAGACAAGCCCCGGGTGCCAATCACCGCCAAACTGGTGGCGAACGTTCTGGTGCGTGCCGGGATTGACCGCCTGCTGACGATGGACCTCCACGCCGGGCAGATTCAGGGCTACTTCGATATCCCCGTTGACCA
>JAIOSI010000254.1 GCA_021107695.1 bacterium | reverse complement strand
GGAGCTGGCGGCACAGTCTCTGGAGGTCGCCCGCCTCGCCGATCCCGATTCCCCCCTCGTCCGCTACAACTCCCGACTGCGGGAGGCTCACCGGGCATTGGACGCAGAAGACTACGCCACCGCCACTACGCTAGCTGCTGAACTAACCACCGCAGACTCCACCGCCGTCCTTCTTGAGGCTGGCGCAATCCTCGCTGAAGCGGGGAGAGCCGCCGGAAGAGCTGACTGGATCGACCAAGCCGTCGCCATTGGTGGGCAGCTTGACTCAGCCGAGGGAGCCGCCTTGCTGCTAAATGCCAGCGATGTCTTCCTCCTGCGGGTTGCTGAAACATCATCCGTCGAGGAACTATTCGCTCAACGCAACACCGCTCTGGTTCTGCTTGCCGATGCCTACCAACTCTCCGACAGTCGGGGGCAGGTGGAGGTTCGACTGCGCACCGGAGAGGTTTACGCCGCCTACGCCCGTGCCACCTTTGCCGCCGATATGACCGAAGCCGACAAGAGCAGAGAAAATGCCCGCCGCGCCTGGCTCCTTGCCCGAACCGAGGCAGAACGACTGAAAATGTTCACCGTAATAGAGCAACTCGACCAGTTGCTGGAAGAACTCGCCGGGGTCTCCCCCTAGGCAACGCCAAGCGTTGCATCTTGCTTACGCGGATTGATTAATATTCGTTTTATGAGACTCGCCACGGTCATCCGCTCCCGCTGGTCGCTTACAGACGTATCGAACAGCAAGAAGGGCACCCCACTGTGGTTGCCCTTTTCTCACGGGATACACGGAACGCGTCGCTGGACTGTTCAATGGGCTTGCATTACGAGGACAGCATTTCCTATAATACAAACTCGACATGTCGTTAATAAGGAGTCATGTGGCAGATTCACTACAGCTTCCCCCGGAACACTGGCTCGATTTCTTAGCCTGCCAGAGCGAGCAGACCTACAATACCCGCCGCTACCTCTTCCGCCGGATTGGGTTGCGGAGCGGGGTTGTGGTCGAGCCGGGCTGCGGAGCCGGAGCTGCACTGGCGGACCTGCTCAAGACCCGTCCAGAGCTGACCGCCATCGGGGTGGATATCGATCCCACGGTGCTGCGGGCTGCTCCTGAAGGGATTGAGCGAATCGTCGCCCCGGCGGAAAAGCTGCCCCTGGCGGATTCTATTGCCGATGCTGTCCTATTCCACTTCTCTTTGATGTGGGTAAATCCCCGTCAGGCACTGGCGGAGGCGTTTCGTATCCTCAAGCCGAGAGGACACCTTATACTGGCGGGAGAACCGGACTACGGCGGGATGCTCAGTCATCCCGACCCCGGCGATAAGAAGACGATGGTGAGCAAGCTCCGCCGGGGAATCGCCCGGGTCAATGGTGATCCCGACCTCGGTCGCCGAATCGGTGAGTTGGCATCCGGGGCAGGCTTTGAGGTTCTGGAGACCGGAATGGCATCGAAACCACGGCGTTACGGCAAAGAGAATCTCGAAGAGCTGGCGAAGCTCTTCCGTTTCCGGCAAATGTTCCACCCCCGCTCCACTACAATCTGGGAGCGATTCGCCCGCAAGTCCGCCCAGCGCAACGGCTACCTGGAGTTTCTGCCGGTGTTTTATCTGTTAGGGAAAAAGGCATAGATACGCTCGTTGGTAAACATTATCAATGTCATGTAGGGGCAGGCCCCTGTGCCTGCCCGTTGTTATATGGCAAAAGGGCGAACACAAGGTTCGCCCCTACAAAACCTGATGTATCGTGTTTCCTCTCCCCTCTGGGGAGGAACTTGTCCACGGGCTAGGGCGAGGGGCGGAATGACAAAGGGCGCAGCACGCTGCGCCCCTGCAAGCATCCGTCTGTCAATGTGTTACAGGTAGCGTAGTGCTTTGGTAGGCTGGAGACGGGCTGCCTTGACCGCCGGGTAGAGTCCCGCGATCAGGCTCATCACCACGCCGAGCATAAAGGTCTGGACGATTCCGGTGAACTCCACCAGCGGGTACAGCACGGTGTCGAAGGGAACAGAGATCATCGAGCTGACATCGGAACCCATGTCAATGCCGACTTCAGCCAGAATGAGGCTGACCCCAGCTCCAAGGACAACGCCAACGAGAGACCCCAGAAGTCCCAAAAAAACCGCCTCGGTGAGGAAGAGCGAGATAATCTGCCGTCCGCGCGCTCCCATCGCCATCAGCACGCCGATCTCTCTGGTGCGCTCGAAGACGTTGGTCAGCATGGTGTTGGCGATCATCGCCGCCGCCAGGATGATCATGATTCCCCGGATGATGTCCATCGCCTGGTTCTTGAAGTCGGTCAGCTCGATGATGGTCGCACTGAGTTCCTGCCAGGTGTAGCCCTCGAAGCCGCTCCGGGTGGGCGAAGCAACCTCGTCCTCCGGGATTTCAAAGCCGCCGGTGGTATCCCCGGCAAAGAGCGGCAGGTCGTCGTCAGCGGCGGTGGTGAGGGCAATCTCGCCCTCTTCAGGAATAATCGGCGGACCGTCGGGGTTGAGGGTCGCCAGCAGGCGATCCCGCAGCTCGATGGTGCTGTCCATATCCGCGCCGACGACGAGAATCGCCGTGGCGGCATTGGGAAGCTCCAGATGCCGCTGGACATCCTCAAGGTCAAGAATCAGTCCGCCCTCGTCGATCATCGGGTTGAGGGTATAGACGATTCCCTTGACGGTGAAGTCCATCGCCGTCAGCGCGCCGTAGGCGGTCTGGGTTACCACGGTCAGCGGATCGCCGACCTCCAGTTTCATCAGCTCCGCCATGCGCTTACCCACCAGGCAGACATCCTCGTCGCCGTCAGCGAAGTACTCGCCGTCAATGACCTTTTCGTCAAGGTTATTGATGCGCGCCGCGCCCGCCGGCTCCACACCGATGAAGAATCCACCCATGTCATCGCCGCCGTGGAGAACCATCCCACCGAAGCGAATCTGCGCCGTACTGTCCACAACGCCCTCAATGCCACCGATGGTTTCCATGGTGGCTTCAAGGTCGCCAATGGCGATGTCCGTGGGCAGGGTGCGGGATTCATCGTAGTAGCCCGGAGCGTAAAGCTGGATATGCCCGCTGTTTTCAACGATCTTCTCGAACATCGAATGGTTCGTGCCGTCCATGAAGGCGTTCATCAGCACCAGGGTTGCCAGGGCGAGAGAGATCGCCAGCATGGTGAGCAGGGTGCGCCGCTTGTTGCGCAGAACCCCGCGCAGACCGGTTTTAATTAACATTGGCGACCTCCGTCTCCGCTGTTACTTCGTCTTTGGCAACACTGCCGTCCACCAGAGTAACCACCCGTCGGGCGAAGTCGAGGACCAGAGGGTCGTGGGTCGCCAGCAGGAAGATTGAGTTGTGCTTGCGGTTGAACTCGAGCAGTAGAGTCATGATCTCAATGCTGGTCTTTGTGTCCAGATTCGCCGTCGGTTCATCGGCAAGGACAATGTCCGGCTTGCTTACCAGGGAACGGGCGATGGCGACCCGCTGCCGCTGACCACCGGACATATCGTCGGGCTTGCGGTTGATGTACTCCTCCAGCCCCAGCTCGGTGAGGAGCTTTGCCGGGCGTTCCCGCAGCTCCTTTAGCTCGCTGCCCTTCGCCCGGTGATAGTGACCACCGAGGATCAGCGGGTACTCCACATTCTCTTTGGCGGTGAGGACGGGAATCAAGTTGAAGGTCTGGAAGATGAAGCCAATGTGCCGCCCCCGAATCAGGGCGCGCTGCCGCTTCGAGGCATCCTGCATCTCTTCTCCGGCAAGGTAGATGGTTCCCTCGTCGGGGAGGTCGAGGCAGCCGATCAGGTTGAGCAGCGTCGTCTTGCCGGAACCGGAGGGTCCGACCAGGGCAACGAACTCACCCCGCTGGACGCTGAGGTTCACATCGTTGAGCGCGCCGACCCGCAGCCGACCGAGGGGATAGCTCTTGCTCACCCCGCGCAGTTCAAGTACCGTTTTGTCGTTCATAATCCGCCTTTGGTTTGTACATCAAAAAACCTAAGTTATCGTCTCTCCGTAGGGGCACGGCATGCCGTACCCCTACAAACACCAGCTATCGCAAATTGCTCTTCGAGAAGGTCCCCTCCGGGATGTCAACGTCGAAGACCAGATTGCTCATAGTAATCGTGGTCTTGCCGCTGCCCCGGACGACATCGCGCATCACAATGACGGTGGGATACCAGCGTCCCGAAT
>JAIOSI010000084.1 GCA_021107695.1 bacterium | reverse complement strand
GATTTCGCGTAGTGGAGCGGGTTCCAGTTGCTGAAACCATCGGGCAGAGGAGTACCTTCGGGGAGATGAATCCTCTGGAAGAAGAACGGCTCTCCCGGCTCCGGCTCTTCAGCGAAGAGCGGCTCGACCAGCCGAGCGTACTCCTCCCAGGAGAGATCTTGCTTCGACTCCGGGTCGTACTTCCCAATGAAGGCGCGGCGCAGCGGCAGCTCGCCCTCTTCAGTCCAGACCCGATAGCGTTCAAGGAGTTCGTCGTCGTAGGCACCAGACGGAAAGCTGGGCGAGAAGACCGTGGTAACCCCAGCGGGCATGTACATCAGCACCGAAGTTGCCGCACCGCTGTTACTGAAGAGGAACTGAGCGTTGATGGTAGCTCGGCTGATCTCCTCTTCCCAGCCGTCATCGTGGATGAAAACCTCCGGCGGGCGCAGCTCGATGATCACCTCTTCGGCTGTCATAGTGATGGCGGGATGCTCCCCCACAGCGGGGATCAGCGACGGCCCAGAGCTGACCGAGCCGAGATAGCCAGCGTCCGCCAGGGAGAGGCTAACCGTGATAATCAGGAATAGCAGGGTAAGGCGTTTCATTGCGAACCTCCGCGAAGCCAACGACTCGCCACCATTCTAGCATAAACGCTTTATTGTAGGGGCAGATCCCTGTGCCTGCCCTTTTGTTGGATTGGATATGAAAAGGGCGAAGACAAGCTTCGTCCCTACAGTTGTCGCCTTGACGGGCAAACATTATCGGGGTACAATCCGCCGGAATGAGATTTTTCTGAGTGCTAGTAAGAGACTGGAGACGGCACAATGATCCTCGATGTCAGCCCGACTAGAATGGAACTGATGCGGCTGAAGAAACGCCTGATCACCGCCCGGCGTGGACACAAGCTACTCAAGGATAAACAGGACGAATTGATGCGCCGCTTTCTCGAACTAATCGAGAAGAGCAAGGGACTGCGTCGAGATGTGGAAATCGAGCTTTCGCAAACCCTTAGCGGCTTCGTCGTCGCGCGGGCGTTGATGGACGAGCAGGGAACGCAGACCGCCCTCGCCCTACCCCGGGTAAAGGGCAAGGTCGAGGTCTCCACCAACCGAATCATGAACCTGAAGGTTCCGACGCTCTCTACCGAGCTAACGGGCAATGCCGTAGCTTACGGAATGATCAACACCCCGCCGGAGCTGGACATCTCGGTGCGTGGCTTCCAAAAGCTGCTGCCCCGACTGCTGGAGCTTGCCGCCCTGGAGAAGGCGATCAGCCTGCTGGGACGAGAGCTGGAGCGCACCCGTCAGCGGGTCAACGCCCTGGAGTACAGGCTGATTCCCGATCTGGCGGAGACGATTCACTCGATCACCCTGAAACTCTCCGAGAGAGAGCGCAGCACCCTCTCCCGCCTGATGAAGGTTAAAGAGATGCTGGCAGCGGAAGGCTAGGCAACGCAGTGCGTTGCATCACAGGACCGGGCTTCGCCCGGAACACCTTGCGTTGAGTATCATTTTCAACAGGTTTTGTAGGGGCGCAGCGTGCTGCGCCCTTTTTGTATTATGCCCCTCACCCCCAGCCCCGTGGACGAGTTCCTCCCCAGCGGGGAGAGGGTAGCTACCCCTTGAGGATATTACCCATAGGGTCGACCATATCGCATTGGGATTGGTGTCCGCACCTTCTAATCTCTACCGATTTGGGGTATAGTGAAGCGTCTTTTACCATTGGAAAAAACGTTGGAGAAAACCATGCGCCGGATTCTTTACTTTGCGATACTCACCCTTCTTGCCAGTGTTTCCCTTAGCGGAGCGGTGGAGTCAGCCATCTCACTGGAGCAGCTCCTCACCGGAACGGTTGAGGTTGATGCTACAGCTTCGCCGGAGGTTCTCGGCTGGCAGGCTATTTTAGCGGGTGATGACGAAGCTGCTCAACAGCAGTTCATCGCAGCGATAGAGGCTGACCCCGACGGTCTCATGGCGGAGGCACTGCTCCGCGATCAGCTTCGCTTTGTGGAGAACGTGGTGCGCTTCAGCGAGTTTAGGGGAGTCTGCGAGAGGATTCTCCAGCGTGAGAATGTTGCTCCGGCGACCCGCCGGGCGGCGCGGAGGTGGCTCTACTACTTCGCTTCCCAGCAGATGGATGAGACTGCCCTTGCCCGCCTGAGCGTTGAGCTGGGCTATCTGGAGCAGTGGCAAGTCATCGCGCCGTTCATCGAGGTCGGCTATCTGGACTTCAATCGTCCTTTTGAGCCGGAGGAACGCATCCGCGAGAGTTACGAATTGCCCAGCCTGGGGGAGTACACCTGGCAGACTCCCAGCGAGGGACTCTATCAGGGCTTTGTTGCCTTTGAGGACTACTCGCCGATTGCCCGGGGAGTCGGCTACGCCCTCGACTACATCTATCTGCCAGAGGCGGGGGACTACCAGCTGCATCTGGAGAGCGACGACTCGATTCGGATCTTCCTCGACGATGTGGAGGTCGGGCTGCGGGATTCCCACTTCAGCTACCCCGCCGTGGAGTCCTCCTTTGGCTTCCGAGCCGAAGCGGGCTGGCATCGGCTGTTGATAAAGAGTCTTCGCCAGACCACCAGCTCCTCGGCGCAGATTCCGATTAGCTGGGGCTTCCGCCTTGCTCTGACCGATTCCGCTGGTGAGGCTGTGCTGGGGAGTATCTGCAAAGTGGACCTGGAGCTGGAGCGGGAACTCAGTCGGGGTGAGGTCCTTCCGCTGCCCCAGTCAGAACCAATAATCGATGGAGCGAGCGAGCGGTTCTATCGGGCGATGATCGCCGCCCATCAGGAGGACTATGACGGGGCGATTGAGCTGCTCAACGGGCTGGTGGAGGAGTACCCGGAGAGCGTTCTGGGCCGGCTGGCTCTGGCATGGGTGCTGGACTCCGACGGCAGTCCAGAGCGTGCCGCCCGGGCGCGGACGAACTATAGTCGAGTTGTCGCAGCTGCCCCGGAGACCGTGCCAGCGCAACTTGCCCTCGCCGAGATCGAAGCCGAGGAGGGCAAATTCTGGAGTTCCCTTGAGCGGCTGAAGTCGCTGACCGAGCTGGCTCCGGAGAGCGAACGGGTTCTGCTGACCCTGGCGGAGCGATACCGGGATAGGGGCTTTACCTCGCTGGAGCGGGAGGCTCTCCAGAACGCCGAGGAGCTTGCGCCTGATAACCTCTCCGTTCTTCATCGACTTGCCCTCTTCCACCGGCGGCAGCGGGACTTTAACCAGGCGGAGGAGTATCTGCTGCGGACGGTGCGGCTCGCCCCGGACAACCTGATTCTCTGGCGAGACCTTGCCGACCTGCTC
>JAIOSI010000094.1 GCA_021107695.1 bacterium | reverse complement strand
TGTCTGGAGTGATGAAATAGAGCTCTGCATCGGTAAAGGTCCTCGTTTGGCTATCTGGCGGGACTATCTTTACGTAACCTATGTGGTCAGGGATTCCGCTCACAAAAAGTTCATTGTCTATTACTCACGAAAGCTTCTGGGTGATCCCCTGAACGAATGGGACATCGAAAAGCACCGTGTTAGCATCGATGACACTACGGTTTCTGCTCAGTCGGATATTGCTATATCAGATTATGCTGTACGTATAGTGTGGTGCGATGGTCTGGCAGCAAACGAGCTTCACGAAACCTGGTTCAATCCCCTTATTGCCGTGGCTGGTGAGGTAACCACCATCGGTCAGATCACCGGAGCCCACAATAACCCAACCATGGCTGCCGATTCGTCAACCAACATGTTCTACCTGATTGACCAGTACAGCATCACGGGTAACACAAGCGACAACGATCTCTACTTCCAACAGTGCGCCACCCCCTCAACCGATGCTGATCGTTCTCCTTCTGCACAGATTGACCTGTCAGGAGCTTACTATCAGCCAGCGACAGACTCCATCCAGCTCTCCCTCGATCTGGAAACAATCGGCACCGTTGAGGTTGCCGTGTACGACCTTTCCGGACGGCGGGTTGGCGATGTGTATTCCGGAAGCCTCTCCAGCGGTCGTCATGAGCTGAGTTGGGATGCCGCGCGCCTGGTTACCGGAACCTACTGGGTTCAGGCAACGGTGGGGGCAGACTCCACCAGTCAGCCGCTGGTTCTGGTGCGTTAACTATCAGCAAATGATTTAGGCAATACAAAAGGGCGCAGCGAATGCGCCCTTTTGGTGTTAACGGGAGCAGACCCCTGTGCCTGTCCTTTGTACTAAACAGGGCACGGCCCCTACGGTTAACATTCTTGTGGTTAATGTAGGGGCGAAGCGTGCTGCGCCCTTTGTCAATTTGCCCCTCACCCCCAGCCCCTCTCCCCGGGGAGAGGGTAGCTAAAAGTGCTTGTTTTTTCCCAAGGTGTTCTGGCACGAAGTGCCAGTCCTGTGATGCAACGCACCGCGTTGCCCCCCATCCCAGCCTTCCCCCCAAAGGTGGGAAGGAGAAACAAAGGTGAAGTCGGTTCGACCTTTTGCTAGTCTTGAAACAGTTTCACCGGTTGGCGTTCGATTTCATCCACGGTGCGGCAGAACTCACGGAACTCCTCGTAGTCTCCGGTTTCGATCAGCTGTGGCGGCAGGTAAACCGTCCGTGCCACCGAGAGCCAGCTTCCCTCGGAGTCCGTCTGTTCCTCGACGACGAGGCGGTAGTAGTTGTCTCCCTCTGACCGCTCAAAGAGGAGCAGTGACTCATCGGCAACCCGATAACCTTCGGGCAGCAGGTAGCGGAAGACTTCCTCGCGGGCGTGGTAGTCGGTTACCGCCATCGGGTACTCGCGCTCCTGGCGGGTGATGAAGGTCGGCGATAGATCCAGGGGGAAGGGAACCCCGGGGACCAGCAGTCCGTCCTCCACCGGCTGGGCAATCCGCTCTCCGGTAAAGCTGAAGCTGTAGCCGAAGGGCTGGTTCGGATTGCGCAGGTTGAACAGCTCGTGTTCCTCCAGAATCGCGCCGGGGAAGATGCCATTGAGTTCGGAGTCCAGATAGTCGGTGGCGTCGCGGGAGTCGAAGTAGGAGATTCGATCCGCCGAGGCGAGACCGTAATGCATCTCGGTCAGGCTGCCCCGTCCCGCTCCCAGAGCGTTAAGCTCGACCTCCACACTGATGGCGAGGCGATGCTCGTTGATCTTCGGCGCGGGCAGGGTCTCGAACCGCCGAGCCTCACACCGCCAGACCGGCTGACCCTCGAACTCGGTAATCAGCGTTCCTAAAGGAACATGACCGGGGAGGAAGTCGACCCAATAGACTTCATCGCCGATGACCATCCGCCCGACGATCTCGGTGTAGTCCAGCGGGCTGTTGACCGCGCCGACGATGGGTCCGTCCCAGCGGGAGCGGGTCAGGCAAAGCTCCACGGGGAGTCCGGAAAGCTCCGCCAGGGTCTTGAAGATCAGCAGCTTCTCCACGGTGGTTCCCGAACGGCGATGATAGGCCGAGCGGACGGAGCTGGGATAGAAGATGCTGCCGCCCATATGCTTCAGGCGGGTTACCACGTAGCGGTAGATTGAGCTTGCCTTAGCCAGTGGGGTACTCTTTCCGGCGGTCAGCTTATCGGCAAGGCGACTGAGCTGCTCGTCGGGGATCAGCGCGGCAAGGGCGCGCCCGTAGTACCAGTCGAAGTAGGTCTCGGCATCGTCCAGACTGGACATGGCAACCAGCGGGGAGAACTCACCGCGCGCTGGCATCATCCCCTCGGAGATAATCGCCTCGGTCTCCTCCTCGGTGTAGATCCAGACATCGCGTGGCTCGGTGGGGTAGCTGGCACTTCCATCAGTTGTGAAGCCATCGTTCAGCTGCTTCCGCCGTTCCCAGCCGTGGAAGTTCAGATCGCCGTCCTCCAGCTCCAGCCCCTCCGGAGTGGTAACAACGAAGCGGCTCATCACCATCGGATCGTTATATTCTTGAAAGTAGAACCGGGTTGACCAGTAGTCGAGGAGGTCGTAGATGACCCGACTCTCCACCGCCTGATGGTAGTAGATGTCAACAATCGCGCCGGGGACGGCACCCTCCAGGCTCACCGCCAGCCCGCTTCCGGTGGCGTTAAAGACCGTGGCGTCAAGGAGTTCGCCCTCCGGCGTGTAGGTGCGCGCGTAAACGATGTCCACGCTGCCGTCGTCGGGAATCGTCATCTCGCCCCAGCGATCAACTCCCGACGGAGCCAGAAACTTCAGCACCTTGCGCACCGTGGTGTTGTAGGTAAAGTCGGCGTTGATGTCCACCCGCATGTAGTCGAGGAGTACCACGGCATCGTTCTCCGGATAGTCCTCCGCCGCCGGGGCGTTGGCGATCAGCTCGTCCACATCGGGGAGGAAGGGGTCGCTCTCAGCCTCCGACCGCCAGCCGAGGTAATCACGCAGCCAGTCCTTCCCCGGATAGCGACGCAGAGCCGAAGCGTAGAGTTCCGAGGAGTCCTCGCCCCGGTCTTCCTCCAGAGCCATCGCCCATTGCAGGTAGCCCCGATAGTCGAAGGGCACGCGGCGAACCATCGCCTCGTACTCGTCGAGACGGTTCCCAAATCCGCCCTTCATACAGCAGCGTGCCAGCTCCAGATAGACTCCGGCATCGTAGGGGTCAAGCTCCAAGATATTCTGATAATTGCTGTACGCCTCCCGATACCTCCCGGCGTTCTGGAGCAGG
>JAIOSI010000149.1 GCA_021107695.1 bacterium | reverse complement strand
TAATGCCAGCGAGGCGGGCTTCGACACCGCCTACGGTCCTGAGATTGACGGCGGCGTTGACCTCAACGCAACCTACGAAGGTAAGCGAACCGAGGTCTCCTGGCGGGAGTACCCCCTGCCCGGTTTTACTCTGGAAGACGGTACACAGCTTGAGCCGTTCTACGGACCGCTGCGCCTCTCGGCAATCACCAAGCCGTCGAGCCAGGTCTGCGGGTACGTGGCTACCTGGATTCGAGTGGACGAACATCGTGATATTGTGTTACACCTCGGAGCAGTGGGGGCATATAAGGTCTGGATCGATGGCGAAGAGGTGCTGACGAAGGATGTTTATCGTTCCTGGGCGCACCCTGATACCGACTCTGTGGGGCTGACTCTGGAGGCGGGCTGGCACGAGGTTTTGATAAAGACCTGCGTTCAGGTTGGCGGCTGGGAGCTTTTCGTCCGGGCAACCTCGCCGGAGGGCGAGCCTCTGGTTCTGGAGCATCGTGCCACGGCACCGCAGAACTGGCAGCGTCCGGCAGATGCCGTGAAGCCCTGGGATCCCCTGCCTGATAATTACCTGAAAATCGAGCTGGAAGCCCTGAGCGGCAATCCTCTGGCAATGTACTATCTGGGGAGTCTGGAGTCCATCCAGCGACGCGGCGACAGCGACGACCAGCTGGCGCGGGAATACTTCGCCGAGGTCATCCGCGAGTTGCCCAACTGGGTTCCGGCTCTCTACGAGTACGGACTCTACGAGACTAACTTCAACCTTGCCAAGGCTGCCTGGCTGACAGCCCTTGAGATCGACCCGGAGCAGGTGGAGAGTGCCATCGGGCTTGCCGATTCTTATACTCAGCTACAGCGTCCCCGGGAGGTTCTGAACTACTGCGAACAGGGTTTGGCAGCGAACCCGGATTGCGTCCAACTGCTCTGGATGCAGGCGAGACAGCTCGGCGAGCTGGAGTATCAGCTTGAGCGGAGGGCGACCCTTGATCTTCTGTTAAAGGTCAATCCAACCTACGCCCCGGGGCTGCGCAGCCTGGCGTCGTATTATATTCGCATAGAGGACATTCGCGAGCGGGAGCGAATCTATCGAGATATTTTAGCCGCTGACGCTCTGGACGATTCCGCCCTCGGCAGCCTGCGTGATCTTCTCCTCGATCAGGGAAGGGTCGATGCCGCCCTGTTGCTCAATGAAGGGGTTCGTCCACTGATGCCCTGGACGATCTGGCCGCTGCGGCAGAATGCGGAGCTTCTGGCTGATCACGCCCGCTACGCCGAGGCGATTGTTGTCCTCGACGATGCCCTGGCTATCTGTCCGGAGGATGCCGACCTGCTGGCTCTGCGTGGAGTCTGTCATTACGAACTGGGCGATACGACTTCCGCCGAAGCCGACTGGGAGCATGCCGTCGCCATTCAGCCCGATCTGACCTGGGTGGGAGAGTACCAACGCGCGGTAGCGGACCTCTCTGCCGAGACACGCTTTGACCTGCCCTATGCCCACGACGTTTATCATTTGATCGATGACTGCGAGCAGCTTGATGAAGACACCGACGCCGAGTACCTCCTCGACCAGCAGATTGTTCGTCTCAAGGCCGACGGAACCACAACCGTGGTTACTCACAAGGTGATCCGAATCATCAAGCGTGAGGCGATCGAGGACTTCGGCTACGGCTACTTCTCGTACATTCCCGATGAGCAGGAGTATGACGTACGCCATATGCGGGTTATCCGCGAGGATGGCACCGAGCTTGAATCGACGGAGTTTGGCGAATACTCCGCCTCCAACGCCGATGCTCGCCTCTATCACGACGAGTTGACCCGCTACACTCCCCTTCCCGGTCTGGAAGAGGGGTGTGTAATCGACATCGAGTATCAGCTTGACGATGTCGGCGAGAATGTCTTCGGTGGACACTTCAGCCGGAACTTCCTGTTTGGCAACTACCAGCCGACCCACAACGCCGAGTTTGTCCTGATTACGCCAGCGGGATACGACCTCTACTACCACGGAATGAGCGGCGTTCCCGAACCGGAGATTACCTATTCCGATGGTGAGACGGTCTATCGCTGGACAATGACCGAGGTTCCGCGCATCGAGCGAGAGCCGTATATGCCGCCGCTGGTAGAGAACGTCCCGCTGCTGATGACCTCTAGCTTCTCCAGTTGGAAGGAGATGGGACGCTGGTGGTGGCAGCTGTCTAAAGACCGTCTGGTTACCACGCCTCGGATGCAAGAGCTTGCCGAACTTCTGACCATCGGAGCAGAAACAAAGATCGAGAAGATGCGGGCAATCTATGACTACGTCATCTCCGACATCCGCTACGTGGCACTGCTGCTGGGGATCGGTGGCTGGCAGCCGATGGATCCTGAGCAGACCGTCAACACCGGCTACGGCGACTGCAAAGCGACGGCGGCACTGATGGTCTCGCTCTTCAATGCTGTTGATATTGAGGCGTATCCGGTCTTTGTGCGTACCCGGGATCGGGGAGAGCTGGACTGGGAGCAGCCGGGAATCGGTCTCTTCAACCATATGATCTGCGCCGTACCATTGCAAGACGGCATCGGGCAGGAGGAGTTCGCCGGCAAGCTAGACCTCAACGATGAGCCGGGCTACGACGAGTACCTCTTCCTCGACGGCACCGCCGATTATCACGCCTGGTGGGAGCTGCCGCCCAACGACCAGGACGTTAACATCTACATCTGCACCCCGGACGGCGGACATTTCTCCCGCTCTCCGCTCTACACCCCAGAGAGTAACTTCCTCGAAAGCCGCACTGACCTGATCCTTGACAAAAGCGGTAACGCCAGTGGGCATCGTGAACTGGACTACGGTGCGGCAACCAGCCCCCAGCGGCGGTACGACTACCAGCAGCCGGATCGTCAGCAGCTGAACCTCGAACAGTACTGGAACAACCGCTATCCGGGAAGCGAGATTACGAACATCGGCATCTCCGACCTGACCAACATGGACGACAACGTTCACTTTGCCTACGACCTGGCGATTCCCAGTCTGGCGGCGAGCCAGGACGAGCTGCTCCTCTTCGCCAGTCATCTGCATCAAGACCTCCTCGCTCAGCGGTTCGGTTCCCTCTCCAGCCGTGATTATCCGCTCTGGATGGACAAACGCTGGAGTACGGAATCCACCACCACCTTCCAGTTACCGACGGGCTGGGAACCGCTGAACCTCCCCGCGAACCAGAGTGAAACGGTTACCGACGGTTCGGGCAATGTCATCGCCACCTTCGAGGCGAAGTTCAGCTTTACCGACGGAATCGTTTCCGTCTATGATAAAATCACCGTTGACGTTACCGAGGTCGCCGTGGAGGATTACCCCGCCTTCCGCGCTCTGCTGGCAGCCTACGACCGCCTCCAGAGCAACATCATCGCCGTTAAACAGTTTTAGACTCGCGCCTAACCAGTAACGACGAGTAATGGCTGCTCCCGCGTACGCGCTCCCGTTGGTCGCTCCACTCTTACCAACTCAACATCATCGCCGTTAAGCAGGTCAGGTAGGGGCGTATTGCAATACGCCCCATTGTCCGAGAGATTGTTCGTACGCGGGGTTGAAACGAGGGGTTTTAACACCTTGTGGAACAATATGATACGTCGCAAATTAGGCAAGGGACTGAAGCCCCTTGCCTAAGACGATAACCGATCAGCCTTTATCACAAACGCTTTGAAACACCTTCAAAGGTCTCGTTCACATGAAGTTACGCCATTCTGTTATCTATCTGTTTTTGCTGCTTTTGCCCCTTCTCCTCGGCTGTGGAATGCGTGAGGGTATTTATCTGGGAGTCATCGGACCTGAGACCGGAGATTTCTCCGACTTCGGACTGGAGGCATATAACGGTGCCGGGCAGGCGGTGAGCGCCTATTCCAAGGCGCGGGTTACCGAGGACGATATCCGCTACGAGCTGGTTCACTACGATACCGCCGACGACCTCACCCTCTTTGAAAGCTCCTTCCGACGGCTGGTGGAGGTGGACGGCGTTGCCGGAATCATCGTCAGCGACCCCCGTGCCGACCGAATTGATATCGCCTGTCGCCTTGCCAGTGAGCTACAGGTAGTGGTCTTCTTCACCGCCGATCCCTTTGACACATCGGGGCAGTACGACGGGAATGTCTATAACCTCAGTGTCGCCTATCCCCGCCTGATCGAGCGAGCGGTACGAGCGGCTACCCTGCGTACCATCGATGGTGGACTGGCTTTGGTGAGTGCCGAAGACGCGCTCTATCAGCGGTATAAAGGGTACTACACCGATGCTCTGGAGGTGGAGGTAGGGATTACTCTGCTGGATATGGATCTGTCGCTGACCGAAGAGGACTACAGCTCGGCGGCGTATCGGATGCTGGGACAGGGCATTGAGGTGGTGCTGGTCAATGGTGACGGCGAAGACCTCCTCGGACTGCTGACCGCCTGCAACGAGCTGACCTACAGTCCGATCTTCGTTGCTCTGGAGGAAACCCTGCCCCGGCAGCTCGCCCTGGCAGAGAACGGCGTGCTGGAGCGAGGCTTCTTCGTCGGTGGCTACACCTTCCTCGACGACAACGTCATCAACGCCGTCTTTGTGGATAAGTTCCGTGGTGGCAAGGGGCATCGCCCCGGAGCCGTGGCAGCAGCTGCCTACGATGCCGGACGGCTGGTGGCACAGGGAATCAACTCAGCCGACAGCGGAGACCACGTTGCGGTTGCCGCCGCTCTGGCGGAAGAGACCGAATACGACGGCGTGACTGGCATCTATCGCCTGGGAGAAGCCCCGCTGCGGGAGTACGTCATGCGCACCAGCCCGGCGGTAACCGGTATCGAGCTGACTCTGCTCAGTGGAGACGAGCCACTTCCCGTCATTCCCCTCATAGACGAAATGACTGAAGAAGTCGCGCCTGAGGTTATAGAATTGGTCGAGGAGCCGCTTGAGTAAGACGCTGACAGCCCAGGTACGCTCTGCCCGAATGCTCTCACCAGGTATCCGAGAGTTAGTGCTGACCCTGCCAGAGCCGCTGACCATGCTGCCGGGGAGTTTCGTTCAGGTGGCGACCCGTCCGGCTGGTGGTCTCCTGCGGAGACCTATCTCCGTGGCAGGCAGCAACGGTACCGAGCTGCGCCTGATCATCCGCGCCGTGGGTAAGGGAACAAGCTGGCTGGTCAGTCGGCAGGCGGGAAATGAACTTGACCTGTTGCTGCCCTGCGGACGACAGCAAGAGCTGGCTCTATCCGGGCGCAGGTTATTGCTGGTCGGTGGAGGAATCGGTACTCCGCCGCTCTTCCACTTTGCCGAGTATTATCAGAACAAAGCCGCCGAAGTGCAGCTAATCATCGGCGCGCTGGGTGGAGAAGAGGTCGAAGGCTATCGCTCCGCCGTTAAATCGGATGTCCCCCTTACGCTGGTCAGTGAAGACGGCACTGCAGGCGAGCAGGGGCTGGTTACCGCTCCATTGAAACGATTGCTGGAGGAAGAAGCACCACCGACCACCGTGGTTGCCTGTGGTCCGGAGCCGATGCTTGCCGCCGTCCGGCAGCTCTGCGCTCGCTACAACGCCGACTGTTACGTTCAGCTGGAATCGTTGATGGCGTGCGGCACCGGACTCTGTCAGGGCTGTGCCGTGCCGATGGTTTCCGACGGGTATCAGCTGGTCTGCAAAGACGGTCCCCTCTTCCGTGCCGAGGAGCTTGTCTGGCTTCTGCCCGCCACTCCACGACCACTGCGGATCGAGGTTGCCCGCTCTGCTCCCGCGCCCTCGGAGTCCCTGACAACGGACCTCGGCTCGCTGCGGTTGAAGACTCCAATTCTAGTGGCATCCGGTACGGCAGGTTATGGCGAGGAGCTTCAAGCCGCTGGCGGATTAGCCGGTGTCGGAGCAATCATCACCAAGACCGTTACCCTGGAGCCTCGTGCCGGCAATCCGGCACCACGGGTCTTCGAGACTCCGGCGGGGATGCTCAACTCTATCGGGCTTGCCAATGTGGGGCTGCGGCGATTTATCGAGGAAAAACTTCCCGCTGCTCGTGCTTTGGGTGTTCCAATTATCGTCAACATCGGCGGCTCGACCACCGAGGAATACGTTACCGTTGCCGAGGAAATCGGTAAGCAGAGTGGTGTTGCCGCCGTTGAGCTTAACGTTTCCTGCCCCAATGTTGATCACGGTGGAATCCACTTCGGTACCGACCCAGGTCTTCTTGGCGAGCTAACCCGCCGGGTGAAGGCGGCCCTTCGCGGTCAGCCCCTCTTCGTCAAGCTGACCCCTAACGTTACCGACATCACTATTCCGGCACGGGCGGCGGTAGAAAGCGGAGCCGACGGGCTTTCGCTCATCAACACTCTAGTTGGTATGGCGGTGGATGTTGCCAGCTCGCGCCCGATAATTGCCAATCGGGTGGGCGGACTATCCGGTCCGGCAATTCGCCCGGTAGCGGTGAAGATGATCGATCAGGTACGCAGGCTCCTGCCTGATGTACCGATCATCGGGCTGGGGGGAATCGAGGACTGGCATGATGCCGCCGAGCTTATGATTGCCGGAGCCAACGTCGTCTGCCTCGGTACGGCGAACCTCTACAACCCCGGAACGACTGGCGGTGTTGCCGCTGGTCTGCGTCGTCTGCTGACTTGGCGAGGGATGGCGAGTATCAGTGAGCTATCCGGTTCCCTTAGAGGATAGCTGGAGAATTGGTGATTTTTAGTTAAGACAAAGGAGCCGTTCGGCTCCTTTGTCTTCTAACAATCTACAGACACTACAAAAAAGAAGTAGTCGGCGGTGGTGGTTCGGTACTGCGGCTGAAGCTACGCTGTTTACAATGCGGGCAGCGGGGCAGCTGTTCATCATCGGTAACCACCACGACCTTCCCGCAGCGGAGGTATTCATAGCTGCCCGCTCCGGGAGTCTGACCCGTGGAGAAGATTTCATACCAGTGAGACATTGTTTCCTTATCTGCAAGCAACTAAAAATACAATTAAACACAAACACGCAAAATCCACCACAGCTACTGCAACAGTATAGTCTATAAAAGGTTCCATGACAAGCAGTTTCTTTTGACGGCGTTTTACATTGGCGGGAGAGG
>JAIOSI010000291.1 GCA_021107695.1 bacterium | reverse complement strand
GCTCCTCACTCCGGTGGGTAGTTCTTTAATTCGTTTATAGATGTCGGGCTTCTCACGGCGCAGGCGTTGCAGCTCGCCTGTCGCCTGCTCACTGGGCAGAGTAAAGCCCATTATACTGCCTTCCATATTTTGCAGTTGCTCCATATCCCGTTCATCATAAATCGCATAAACCGCTTTATCGTTAAACATATCCTGCTCGGTGAGGACACGATTTGTCATCCCTAGAACTCGCTTCATCTCTTCGATCCGATGGCGCAGAATATCAACGAGTTTAAAGCCTTCCTCTCCGCCCAGGACGGTGAGGAAGTTCTTTGCATAAATCGTTGAATGCTCGGTTCCGATGCGCTCAATCCGTCCCAGTCGCTGGATAAGCCGTACCGGATTCCAGTGCAGGTCGAAGTTGATTACCTGATTGCAGTCCTGCAGGTTCAGTCCTTCGCTCAGGACATCGCTGGCGAAGAGGATCTCAATCGGTTTATCTGGTGCAGGCTGGTTATTCGCCTTTGGGGCAAAGCGGCGGAGTACATCGCCCACATTCTTTGTTGCCGAGGTGCAACGCCCCAGTCCATCATGTCCCGGTCGGTTTGTAAAGTGCCGATACAAACCATCCACGGTGTCGGCGAACTCCGAGAAGATCAGCAGCTTCTCGTTCTTCTGTTGTGCTTCACGAATCAATTCCTCAAGCCTAGCCAGCTTTGGGTCTTCGTCATCATCCAGCTGCTCCGCCTGGGCGTTAAGACTGCGCAGTATCCTCAGATCGTTGCTGATGTCCTGTTCCAGCTCCTCTTGCCGGAATCCCTCGACGGGGTATTTCTGCAGCTGTTCGGCATACTTTTCTTTCTCCATCAGGGTGTCCAGATCGGCATCTTCTTCGTAGATGGCGTTGGAGAGAATCTCGCCGGAGAGAATGAAGCCGTTGTTTAGTCCATCGAGGAATATCTCATGTCCCCGCACCTGTCGTTTCAGGGTCTTGCGAAGGGCGAAGATACTGGACTCCAGTCGTTTGTAGAGGTTCACCCGCATTAGTCCTCGGAGGCTGTCGCCGACCTTGTTCAGTCCTTCGTAAACCGTCTTCTCCTCGACCTCCGGCTTCAGGTAACTCGCCAGGCTGTAGCGGGCGAAGGTCAGCTTATCCACACTGTTACCGTCCCGGGGGATCAGCCCTACCACATCCCGATACAACTCCTCGTGTCCCTCGCTGCTGTCGAGATGATAGCGGATATTCTCCAGCTCTCGCTTCGGGAACTCCAGCGGCTTGCCGTTGATAGTTGCCCCGGAGTAATACTTCTGCACATGAACCCGCAGGCGACGGATCATCACATGCCCCAGCAGCTCCTTCGTTTTTTCGATTATCTCCAGATACTCCTGCCGCTTCTTCTTCTCTTCGGGGGTGGCATCCTCTGCTGGCTCCATCACCGGTTTGGGGAAGAAGTCCTCCAGCTTCGCCAGCTCCTCCCTTGCACCGCCCGGTGGCTCTACCTCGGGGATAAACATCCGCAGCTGGTTGTAGATGTCTGGCAGCTGATTGTTGTACGGCGTGGCACTTAGCTGGATGATGAACCGCTTCCGCCGTCCTCCTCCAAAGGAGCTGTCGGCGTTGGGGTCGGCGAGGAACTGTTCGGTCAGCAGCTCGTATCGCTTCGTGCCACTGTTGCGGAAGTTGTGGCTTTCGTCGATCAGCACGACCTCTGCCCATTCGTTTCCACCTTTTAGCTCGTCGGGCAGTCCGTCCTTACTCAGCATTCCCATTGAGACCACGCTGCCTCGGATGCCATATTCGGCGAACTTCTCTTCCCACATTTTCTTTAGTCCTGCCGGGCAGATGACCAGGGGGATTTTGTCTTCGAACTCCTGGAAGAACCTCAGCAGTCCCAGCCCGATGTAGGTCTTGCCCAGCCCGACCACATCGGCGATCAGCGTGCCGCCGTACTCCCGGCAGTTCAGAATTGCCTGGAGCATTGCCATGCGCTGGAACTCTGCCAGTTTATCGAAGATGCCGCCTTCCAGCCGTCGTACGTTCCTTTCGGCGTTTTCGTCGAGCTGGTCGCCCACCATCTCAAAGCAGATTCGCAGGTACATTTCGTAGGGGGTGAGCGGCTTCATCATCATCGGTGAATGCTCGATCACCTGGAACAGCTCCTCGTCGAAGTCGTCGGACTCTTCCCAGAGCTGGTCGAACCAGCTCTTCAGCTCTTTTACCTCCAGCTCGTTCTTCGTGATTGTGTTCAGCTCGCGGTTGTTGACGAAGCCTGATGCCGTCAGGTTGCTCGACCCGACCACGGCGCGTTCGTCCCGCTGCTGTAGCAGCAGGTACGCCTTGGCGTGGAGGCGGCCCTTCGTGTACATCCGCACCTCCAGCCGTCCTTCCTGCTTCATCTGCTTTAGCAGGTTCAGGGTTGTGCGCAGCTCACCCTCTGGCT
Source organism: bacterium (assembly GCA_021107695.1). Taxonomy (GTDB): domain Bacteria; phylum RBG-13-66-14; class RBG-13-66-14; order RBG-13-66-14; family RBG-13-66-14; genus JAIOSI01. Next base: position 4,000 of record JAIOSI010000291.1, on the reverse strand, counting down.
CTTCGGTGTTTAGCTGGGTAGCGATGCTTGCCGACAGCTCGTCGGCGGATTCCTGGCTCTGGTCCGGGGTCATCAGCTGCTGATCGGAGTGAGCGAACTTCAGCCCCTGTTTCGTCTCTTGGTCGGTCTGCGCGCCGATGACCAGCTCCAGTTTGTCCAGGTGGGCAAGCTGGTCTTTGAGCTTTTGCAACCCGGAGAGGTAGAGATAGCCGACGGCGAAGCGGGCGTGTTTGGCGTGGCTGAGTTCCTCGCAGAGGTAGTCGGCGAGGAGGTTGCCCGGCGAGTTGTCGATAATGTAGGTTGGCTCGGTCATTAGCTTCCTTCTCGTTTGCTTGCCAGGGACTCTATCTCTCGTTCGATGATCGCCTGCTCGGAGGCGTTCAGCCCGTAGAGGGAATAGACAATGTCGTTGAGTTTCTTCAGGTTCTCAGCCGTTGGTTCTTCCTGGCTAATAAGGGCTTGGGCGATGAACTTTTCGTCGTTCAGTGCCTTCTCCGAGATGGGGAAGTTCTCCGAGTAGATGATTCGAACTTCAAATGTCTTACCCCGTTTCTCTGGGCAGATTGTAATGATATATAGCCACATCAGGTTGCTGTTAAGGAGGGAGATAAGCTGCTTCTTATCCGTAGGCAGAATGTAGGCTTTATCGTTGCAGTACATCCCTGCCTCATCGTACATGAACTTAGGCTCACGCTGGAAGTGCGCCCACATCACCTTCGGTCCTTCAAAGGCTTTGTAGTAAGCTACTGTATCCTGAATCTCGTACCACTCATAGCTGCCTGGCTTGCGCCCTTTCCACCCAGCCTTTACCGCTCCTTTGGGTCTGGGCATCAGTCGCTCTTTGTACTGCTCCAGATGCCGCTTAATAGCCGGATAGGCATCGATGTCAATCCCCTGACGGGTGAAGACCAACCACCTGTCCTGGAAGTCATACCGCCAGGGCTTCAGGTCTCTGCCCATCAGCAGCGCCTTCAGCACTTCCTCGGAGGTCGGGTCTTCGGCAATCAGCCTGTCCTTGGTCGGTCCATCGACGATAAACGCTTCGTTGAGTCCGGTCAGTACACCACGGTAGATTTCCCCGACGACCTCCTTCAGCGGCTTACCCGCAGCCACTATCTTATCAAAAACCGCCTTCACTTCGGGCTTTAAGAACCGATAACCGTCGTCGGCAAGATCAGCCTGAACCACCTCGTGGCTGCCCGCTGCGACCTTCGCGGAGAGACCGTCCATGTTCAGGTCGGGTAGCTGGTAGTAGCGCAAAGCGTGTCCCGCCGGGGCTTTGGCGTTCTTAATCACCGGAACCACCGGATAGGTGGTCTGCCCCTCAAAGGGTTGCAGGTCGCCGAAGTCCAGCCAACTCAGCAGCGTGGTGTTATCCCGCAGCCAGCCCCGGAGCTTCTTCCCAAAGCCGGTACGGGCGTAGGTTCCGCTGGAGATGAAGCTGAGGTAGCCACCGGGGCGGAGAAGCTCGAACCCCCGCTTATAGAACGGCACGTAGATGTCGCAGGTCTTGGTATAGACTGCGTCATAATGGGTCTGAAGCTGGGCTTTGTACTCTGCACTGAAGCTCTCCTGCCGCACGTAGGGCGGGTTGGCGATGACGATGTCAAAGCCCTTGCGGTCGTCCGCCCACGCCTCACCAAAGAACAACCGGAAGGGGAAGAACGGCAGCGGCTGTTCCGGATTGAGAGCCTGACTTAGCAGCCCCCGCAGCTTCGCCTCGGCAGAGATCAGCTGCTGCTGGCGTTCTTGCAGCTTCTTGGTACTCCTCTTCGCCAGGGCAAGCTGCACCGTCTTGCTCTCATGGGCAATGCGGCGGAGGGACTGGTCAACAATCGCCTCGATGACCTCGTGAACCGTGGCGTGAATGTCAGCCTCCAGCCGCTTGCGCTCCGCGCTGTTGTGGGTGCGGAAGAAGCTCTGCTCCAACTTGATGAGCTTTGCCTGAACCGCCTGAAGCTGGGAGTTGATGTGTAGCTCACCCTGCTCACCGCCGGCAACCGGATAGACCGGAACGCCCTCAATCTCCTCGATGAGGGAATCCCCCGCCATGAACTTGAAGTCGAGGTTGGGCAGCGGCTCAACGTGGGCAAGGCTCTGCTGGTCAACAACCAGGGAAAGCCAGAGCCGCAGCCGGGCGACCTCAATTGCAGTGGGGTTGATGTCGGTGCCGTAGAGGTTTTTGGCGATTATCCGCTGCTTGAGGTCGGCGGCATCCGAGGAATCCGGCTTGAGCCGACTACCCCGAATCAGGTGCGCCGCCCGATGAACCTGCATCAACGAGTGCATCATCCCCAGAGGAAAGGCACCGGAGCCGATAGCCGGATCGAGTACCTTCACCTGCTCAAGAGACTCGATAACCTGTTTTGCCTCGCGGGGGGTGAGGTCGTAGTCTAGGGACTGCCCCTGCCGCTCAGCCCACTCGGCCTTTGCCAACAGGTCGGATTTGAAGAGCTGCTCCAGCTTCTCTCTGTCCAGGGAGGTGTCGTCGGCAAGATGACCGAGGAGGCTCTCCCGACACATAAAGTCCACTATCGGGCGGGGAGTGTAATAGACCCCGTCGGTCTTGCGCTGCTCGACTTCTAGCAGATTTTCCAGCACTTTACCGAGCATCTCCGGATCAACGGCAACCTCCTGCTCCAGCGGGCTGGATTCCTCGATGGTAAAGTTGTAGCTGTTGAAGATGTCCAGCACACCTTCACCTTCGCCCTGACTGTACTTGTCCGTGGAGAAGAAGCTGTTGTCAATGGGCAACATATCGCCGCCGTCGTAGTTGTACTTAGGCTCGAACAACCCACCGTTGAGGTAGGGGACGCTCTGATACTCTTTGGGCAGAAGAGATTTGTCTCGCTCGCCCTCCGGCGTGTTCAGGCACCTAAACCAGATGGTCTCCAGCACATCACGATAGAAGCTGCCACCGTCTCTTATTCGCTGGAACTCCTTGATGAGAAAATCCTGCCTGTCGCCAAGCCAGCCCTTACGCTGGAGGAAGTAGAGAAACATCACTCGACCAAGAAGCCGTTGAGCAAAGCTGGACTGTTGCTTCTTATCGAGCTTGCCGAAGTATGCGCGGTTAGAGGTCAGGAGAACACCGCCAACGAGGCGTTTGTACAGCCCCTCGTACTTCTTGTAGAACTCTTTGGTAACCGCATCCACGTCAAAGGCTTTGTTATGCTGTTCGTTAAGCTCGAAGAAGTTATCACTATCTGCTTTTAGTAAAGCCAGCCGCTCCACCGCTGTACGCTTGGGAGAGCCTGTCTCGATGTGAATCCGTCGCAGCAACTGGGTGGTTCGCTTCTCACCATCTTCGGTAACAAGCAGCTTGAGGTTACAGAAGTCGTAGAACCGCTCCTCTTTGTCCGAGAAAACGATCAGGGAGTAAGGATAGTCGTTCTGAAGCTGCCCGATAATTTCTCGCTGCGCCGAGCGGGGAAGATAATCTCGACCGTACCGTTTCTTCAAAGCTATCACAGCGTGGATAATCTTAAACTCATCTCGCTGATTGATGATGCTGGCTCTCAGGAGCTGATCTTTGGCAAATGCACTGTCCCATCGTTCTTCATTGATAGCCTGATTGAAGGCCTCATAGTTGAGCTGACTGAAGAGGCTCCGAAGACGGTTCGACTGCTTGCTATTCCCAAACAGTTCCATAATATAGGCAATCAGTTTTTGATCTTCCATGATATCTCCTGAGAATAGGTTATGCACATCAAGTAGAGCCAGTATAGCACAGAGGGACGACGGCGGATGTCGTGTTGAATAGATTTAAGGCAGCCACAGGAGGCTGCCCCCACAGCAGCGTGGTGCGCTGCACCACAGAACTGGGTTTCGCCCAGAACACCTTGCGTTGAGTATAAGTTCCACAGATTTTACGTAGGGGCACAGTGTGCTGCGCCCTTTGTCTAATCAGGAAAGGGCGGACACCAATCCACATGGATTAGGCCCACCCCTCGTAAGAAATGATGATAGGGCACGGCATGCCGTACCCCTACAAGTCGTT
>JAIOSI010000173.1 GCA_021107695.1 bacterium | reverse complement strand
GTCGATCTCCGAATCGGAGAGATCCACTATCTCGGCGTAGATGTCGGTCTCTTCGGTGCTTTCCTCGCCGAACTCTTCCTCAAGCATATCCTGCGCCGAGGCGGCAAAGGACAGCAGCAAAACAATCAGCAGGGCGACAGAGATTTGATAACGCATATCGACTCACTCTACGGATAAAGAAAGAGTGTATGTTTAATGAGGATGGACTGTTAAGGCTTTGGAACAGGGACGAACCTTGTGTTCGTTCTGTAGCAACCGCATGGGGTTGACTTTGAGGCAAGGGGTTTCAACCCCTTGCTGATATTTGTGATTGCTCCAAACTTGCAAGGTGGCTCAAGTCCCTTGTCTCTTAAAGGCAAAATGGGGACTTATTCAAAGGTCTCGCGATGTAAAGCGTGGGTATCTTACTCCTCGTCCCGTCCTTCGTTTTCGGCGGCGATGCGCTCGCGCATGTCTGCCAGGCGTTGCTGCATCTCCTGGCGGCGGGTCTGGATCTCGCGGAGCTGGTCCCAGCCCCGGTCAATCCGCTCGCGGATCAGCTCCTGCTTCTTCTCTTCAGAGCTGCCGATAAAGGGACCGAACTGAACCCCGAAGTGGACACCGAGATCAATCTGGTCGTATTCGTCCCATACTCCACCAGTGCCTGCCTCTTCTTCAGAGTAGAAGAGCATCTCCAGCTTGTTCAGCGAGAGACCGACCTCCATCCCCCACCAGGGGAGCTTATAGAGGACACCGAAGTTCATCGAGCGTCCGTCGGTCTCAAGGGCTACGGAAAGGTCATAGCGAATCTGGTATTCAATCGCCCCAAAGACCCCCTGCCAGCCCAGGGAGGTGGTGTATTTGCTGTCGTACATCCCCTGAAAGACTCCGGTTCCGAGACCGATATGCCCGCGCAGGGGAACGGCGATTGCCGGATAGAGGTCTTTACTGAAGACGACGTAGGCGGAGACCTGATCGTACCATTGCGGCTCGTAATCCGGCGGATAATAATTGCTAGCTCCGCCCTCTACACCAAGGACGCCAAAGGAGGTAACGTGGTCGTAGCCAACATTCCGCACGCCGATGGAGACCGCCGGGAACTTGACCGTTTCCGGGATAAAGTTCAGCTCCGCCGAGCCGACGTAGGCATTGGACTCGAAGTCCAGGGCGGCGAAGGTTAGCTCAAGTCCCATATCCCAGAAGGAGAGACCCCCGGAGAGGGAGAAGTCCATGTAGTCTTCCACATTGGGGTCGGTAGTCGCGTGTCCCAGGAAGAAACTCCCCGAATAGGGGAGCTTCAGGGCGGTGTGGGGGATGGTGTAGGCGGTGGGAATGCTCATCAGCCCCGGATTAATGTACGGTCCGGCGTGAGAAAGCGTTGCCACAGCGAGCAAAATCAGCAGAATCCGGCTGGCTGTTTTCATAAAAGACAAGGTTCCGCCAGGGCGGAGCGTCCCGCGCCGCCGGTTAGGTTTGGAGTGTTTTGTGAAGGAGTTTCGCCCAGGGATGGGTTCTTCAACCCGCCCCTGTTGTGTATCGCAGTCTATACGGATAATTGCCATTTTACCAGCCTGACGGCGCAGCGTACCGCAATTCAATTCTGCTGTGCCAGATAGTACGCCGTACAAGAGACACACCAAAACCGTCCCGACCATCTGAGTTGTAATATCGCTCAAATTAGTCGGTTAGCCGCTATCACCGTTGTCTTCGGTCGCCCCTCAGCAGCCTCGACAGCATTTTGTGCGCAAGACAAAGCATCACTGCACCCAGTCTAGCCGGATATTTGCGAGGTGTCAAGGTTTACGAAACGGGGGCAGGTTGAGGTTAATCAAAGTGGACGGAGCAAGAGTTCTCCTTGACACCCCCAAAGCATTTTGATATTGTACAAGCATGGTGAAAAGGAGCTTGTCCTCTTTTTTCCCACCACAACCTACTTTAACCTCTGACATGGGAGAAACATGAAGAAGTTACTACTCGTACTCGTTCTTGCTGTTTCCGTGAGCTTTGCCGGAATTGATGTCCTCGTGGCACATTGTGATCCTGGAGCAACCTCAGATGCTGAGGCAGCAATCACTCATGCTGATTACGACAGCGTTGACTTTATGAACGTTAGCAGCAGCGGTGGCACAACCCCCGACGTTGCGACCCTTGCTGCCTACGACGTTGTCCTGACCTGGTCGAATTTTACTATGCCGACGCAACAGCAATGGGTAACAACCTCGCCGACTACGTTGATGGTGGTGGTAAGGTTGTTGTCTGTGCTTTTGGTCAGCTCAGTACTGGAGCTGGGCTTGCTGGACGTATTGTTGATAATGCAGCCTATTGCCCACTGACCAGTGCTGGTACAAACTTTGGCACTACCTCCCTGGACAGCTTTGATGCTCATATGATCATGGATGGTGTTGCCACGATAGATGTTATCTACTACACGGTGTCCTGTGATCTTGAGTCTGGTGCCACTTGGATAGCCGATCTGGCAAATGGTTACGACCTCGCCGCCATCAACGCAGCGGAAGATGTAGTCGGATTTAACCTTTACCCCGGAGATTACCTCGCCTGGACCGGCGACGGCTGGGTAATGATCAACAACGCCATCCGCTTCATCGGCGATTTTACTGTCCCTGAGGTTAGCGGACAGGTTCCCGCCAACGGAGCCACCGGCGTAGCGGTGAACTCGGACATCGTCTTTCACGTTACCGACGACATGATCGGTGTTGACACCAGCACCATTAGCTTCAGCGTTGAGGACAGCGCGAAGGCAGCCAGCAGCAATATGGTGAGTCTTGAGAACACCTCGACCAGCAGCCAGGTGACTATTGAGCATACCTCTGCAATCACTGGCACGCTGGTTACCGACGACACCGATCCTAACGATGTCATCTGCACCTTCACTCCCGATAGCGACCTGCCAGCAGACACCATCATCTGCACCATCGCCGCCGGCCTGGCAGATGACGCTGGCAATGCAACCGGCGCCGACATCGTCTGGAGCTTCGACACCGTCGGCTCCAGCGTAGAAGAGACCACCTGGGGACAGATCAAGGCTCTCTAAGAACATTTGAACACCGAACGTAGGGGCGGAGCAATTCTCATTGAGATTGGTCTTCGCCCTTTGGCTATTCTGCCCCTCACCCTAGCCCTCTCCCAAAGGGGGAGAGGGGATACTTTGGTCGCGAAACTGTGGC
>JAIOSI010000262.1 GCA_021107695.1 bacterium | reverse complement strand
TGCCTTTGGCTTCCTTTTGGGAACAGGTCTGCGGGCTTGCGCTCGCCTGAGTGGAGTGGAGCTATGGCAGCCAGAGCGAACCGTTGCCGCACTAACCCAGCTGCGGAGCAACCTCGGCAATAGCCAGTTCACGCCGATCTCCGTGATCACAAAGAGCCTGATCGAACGACCGATTACCGTTTATGGAACCTGTCCTCTGACCGCCGCCGCCGCCCTGCGTCTGAAGCAGCAGCTCAACGAGAACGCCAAGCAGTTCGCCTGGTCAGCGACCCTGCCGGAGCTGGCTCACAACGAAATCACCGCCGCCGGACCGGGAAGACCGCCGAGCCGACTCTGTCTGACCCTGGAGCAGGAACCACCGCCGCTGGACAGCGTACTTGATGATGGTGAGCAGACCATCTACCTGCGGGGTAGCGGACCGAGTCCCCTTGCTGCCGTGCTGGGGCTGGTCTTCCAGGGCGACCTGGTCTCCCTTGCCCTCGCCGAGGCACGGGGAGTGGAACCGTACCCCATCGAGCGAATCACCGCCTACAAAGCCAGACTGGGCTAGGTTCTTTGCCAAGTTTGGTCAAAGTAATTGAAAAGCTCGCTTCGAGTAGCTAAAATAGAGAGTCTGTGAGAAATTGCATTGAGGAGTCGGGATGAAATCACTCTGGATGGTTCTGCTGCTGTTGGCACTGGCTTCCACGCTGGCTGCCGACGAACTACTCCCCGGTACGCCGGGGCAGGTGGTGATTCCGCCGGAGGACAACTCTTCGACAAACTCAACCTCTTCAGCGAACAGCGGCAGCTCCCAGATCCTCTACGGCGGACGCTTCGGCTTCTTCGCCCCTTTCTCGCAGAATAACTATCTGGGCTACAGCGAGCTTGCCTGGCGGTTCGAGGGGCTGGTCTATCTGGAGGCAGGCGACTTCAAAGCGCAGGCGGTGCTGGGCTTCTATACCGACGCGGTCAGGAACTCACCGGATTATGTCGGCGAGCCGACCTTTATGGCGATTCCGATCTCCATGGGGGCGTACTATCAACTGGGCAATCGTTTCTCGCCCTATCTCGGTGGCGGACTGGGCTTTACCATCTTCTCGATGAGCGATCGTCGCCACAGTGACGACGGCTTCCGGTCGGAGTTCACCGAGCTGCTCTTCACTCCGCATATCGCCGCCGGAGTTGACCTCTTCCGCAACGAAGCCTTCCGGCTCAATGCCGAGCTGCGCCTGGAGCTTTCCTGGAGCGAGGAACAGAGCCAGGTCGGCGGCTTCAGCCTGGTCTTCGGCATGGTGTTCTAGGACTGTTTAAGCTATAGCAGCTATCGGAGTTTGATGTTAAGACAAGGGGTTTCAACCCCTTACGGAAGTATGAGATAGGCATCTGCTCAAAAGCCCTAATTCATTTACAAATCCCCGAATAAATCCAGCGGAGGCGACCGCCTTGACGAACTGGCAAAGCATCATCATTGCAATTCCGGTGCTGCTCTTCTCGCTGACCTTTCACGAGGCGGCGCACGCCTGGATGGCAGACCGACGGGGCGACGACACCGCCCGGCTGGCTGGTCGGCTGACCCTCAATCCCATCCCTCATATCGACCTCATCGGAACGATCCTCCTGCCAATTATCCTGATTCTGGTCGGCTCGCCCTTCATCTTTGGAGCGGCAAAGCCGGTTCCCGTTGACCTGCGTAACCTGCGCAACCCGAAGAAAGATCATCTCGCCATCGCTCTGGTCGGACCAGCCTCCAACCTGACCCTCGCCATCTTCTTCACCCTCGCCCTCCAGGTCGCCTACCTCTTCGGACTCGATCCCTTCCTCCAGAGCAGCGGTATTACCGCCCAGGGGATTGTTCTGATGTTCCTGCACTACGGTATTCTGGTCAATCTGATCCTTGGCGGTTTTAACCTGCTGCCGATTCCCCCGCTGGACGGCTCCACTCTGCTGATGACCTTCCTGCCGCCGAAGGCGGTTTACTGGGTCGCCCGACTGGCTCCCTTTGGATTCTTTATCATCATCGGGCTGTTCTGGCTGGGATTGCTGGCTCCCTATTTTCAGCTTTTCAACTGGCTCTACTCTATGCTGGTAATACCGTTTTAGGGGTTCTGAACAAGCTGGATTTCCCAGTCGCTTCAGAATCCTTGCACATCATAAATAACTTCTGAATGTTGTAGTTAAGACAAGGGGTTTCAACCCCTTGCAGAAGTAGAAATACGCTGTATAGTCACAAGGTGGCTCAAGCCCCTTGTCCCCGACAAGAGAAAAGAACACATTTGCAAATATCCACAGAATTGATCCATCATCAAAGGATGGAAGAAGATGAATCTTGCCCGGTTGCTCGATAACTTTGCCCAGTCTGCCCAGGTGCAGTTGACCATCCTCACCCGTGCTGGTATCGAACGCCTCGGTTCGGCGGAGCATCACTGCCGGGACTTCGAGGCGAGCCTCTCCGGTCCCTGCATGAAGACACTCTCCGAGAGCAAGGGCGAGGTAATCCCCTGCGGGAACGGTTACGAGGCGATCACCACGCACCCCAAACTCAGTGGATTGCTCAAGGTGATCCTCTGCGCTCCGAGGGGACGGTCCGACCTCAAGGCACTGGCGGAGCTGCTCAACCTCCAGCTGGAACCGTACATCGAGCTGGGGTTGGAGCTACCGGACAAGAATCCGTTAAAGGTCAATCTGCGCTCGCTGGTTTCCGGGATGGTTGTCCTGCGGGATCTGGAGGACGCGCTGGGCGAAACCCTCGTCGAGCGCACCTTTTACGACCGCCTCCTTCGCTACACGTACAACAACTTCAATCCAACGGCATCCTTCGCAATCTGGCAGAACTCCGCCGGAGAGCCGGACTGCCTCACCAGAGACATCAAGCTCCCCCGTGGTAAAAAGCTCCTCGATACCTGGAAGGGCTTCAGCCATCTGACAACGCGGCACACCCCGGTCAAGCTGATGGAGAACAAGCACTTCCTGCGCTTTGAACATTCCTTTGGGCAACGTCCCCACTCCGGCGTGGGGCTGGAGCTTAGCGAGAATAGCTACCTCGTCCTGGCGTGGAATGATGAAGAGACCGCCGCAGAAAAACTCCACCAGCTTGAGGTGCTGCAGGAAAAACTGCTGACCTTCGTAAATCGCCTGGAGCTGCACAGCGGTCTGGAGAACTCCTATCTCTCCACAGTGCGAACGATTATCAACTCTCTGGAGGCGCGCGACCAGTATCATCGCGGGCATTCCGAGCGGGTGATGCGCTATGCCAAACGCCTGGGGCAGGCGGCGAACCTCTCACCGGAAGAGATCACCGACCTCTCCTTCGCGGCGATTCTCCACGACATCGGCAAAATCGGCTTGGCAGAGAGTATCCTCGGTAAAGACAGCACCCTGAACGAAGCGGAATGGGTAATCATCCGGCGGCATCCCATCGTCGGCGAGGCTCTGGTCAATCGTGTTCCCCGGCTTGTCGGGGTGGCGAAAATCATCCGCCACCACCACGAACGCTTCGATGGCGAGGGCTACCCCAATCGTCTCGCTGGCAAAGAAATTCCCCTCCTCGCCCGGGTTCTCTCCATCGCCGAGGCGTTTGATGCCATGACCTCAGAGCGTCCCTTCCGCCATCCGCTGCCCCTGGAGCGCGCCCTGATAGAGCTGGAGGGCAATGTCGGCTCCCAGTTCGATCCAGAGATGGTAAGGCTCTTCGTCGAGAACGAATGTCATCTGGAACCGGCGTAGCTGACGCTGAAATTATGCCCGCCAGTGCTTTCACAACGTACTTTTAAGGCACTGGGGAATAAAATCCACAACAAAACTAAGAAAATCCTTGCTCTATTTTCTACGCTCTGCTACACTTCCAGAGTAGCACGCTCGGGAAAGGCTATTGTCTTACCAGTTGCTTAGTTTGCTGGGGGCTGTTTACAGGGCTTCGTTTGTGATGAGCCAGCTACTGCCAGCAAACGACATCGGATTTGTTCTCATTTTAGTTCGTCGTAACACAAACCTACCCTAACGGAGGTAACACATGCTTACCGCTATTATCCTGATCGTTGGTGGCATCCTTGGTGCTGCATCAATGATCGTAAAGAAAAAACCCGAAGCCGCTGCCATTATTGGCAAAATTGCCCCCTTCCAGGGCATCATCGGTATCGGTATGCTGGTCTGGGGTGTCATTGACCTCCTCGCCGCTATCGGCTTCATGGCCTTCGGCATCCTTCCGCTGATCTTCGCCATCGTTGAAATCGTCCTGGGCTTCCTGCTCGGTTTCAACCTCATCGCCAAGTTCATGGGCGAAAAAGGCGAGGCCATCTTCACCAAGATCGCTCCGATGCAGGGAATCTTCGGCATCATCGCGATTCTCCTTGGTATCCTGGCTCTCCTTGCCAACTTCGGAATCTTCCTCATCTGGTTCTAGGCTTAACCGTTACTAAAAAAGACCCCGCTTGGGGTCTTTTTTGTTGAGAGTGTTACAAATATCAAATTTTACAGCGTACTTGGAGGGCGGATACCAATCTCATTGATCAGATCCGCCCTTACTGGCGTACTCTAAGCATCCGTAAGGTGTTAATGTAGGGGCCGGCCCGTTAGACTATATGGAGTTTAGGGCTAGCCCCTCACCCTGGCCCTCTCCCCAGAGGGGGGGGGGAGGGAGGATGCGTTGAAAAAATGGTGAACACCCAATATTCCAGCAATTCCGTGGCTGATACCGACAACTACCCCCGAATCAACCGTACCAGTGCGCGGATGCCGTCGTCGCTCAAGCGGAGCTTCAACTGTCGGGAGCCATCCTCCAGCTTCTCATCGCGGTAGCAGTAGAGGTAAAAGCGAACCGTAGCCTGAATCTTCCGGTACCCGGTTTCATCGAGGAGGGTTTCCAGATAGAACGCCTCATTGAGCTGGCGGAAGAAGTCATCCTCCGCCTGACTGTAGGCATGACTGCGCTGTTCCCGCAGCAGTGCTGATTGGTTGAGTCTTCCTTTCTGAGGCGCGCTGCCCTGTCCAATCAATCCCTCCAGCTCCTCAACCAGCGCGGAGAGTTCACGGGGAATCGCCCGTTCTGTATTTAGAATCTTTTCCGACTCAACATGCCCCTGAAGCTGCCACACCGCCTCGATCAAATGCTCTGGTTCGTAGCTGGTGTGGATTGTTCCCAGGGCGAGGTCAAAGCCTCCTGCGGCGAGGAGTCGTCCGCTAACCGCCAGTCCCGCCGCCCCAGTCAACAGCTCGATAATCAGGAGCTGCTGGTCGTCGGTTGCCAGAGCTAATAGCTCAGGGTAAGGAGAATCGAAGCTCAACCCTGCTGGCAGGAGACGCGCCTCCGACCAGACCTGGCGAAGCTGCTGTTCCTGCTCCGCCGTGGCTCCGCTCAGGTAGAGCGTCTCGCCGTCGCTGGCTACTCCGATGGTGGAGAGACAGAGGAGCAGCAGGAAAATAATCGCTTGTGGTTTCATAGGCTCATCGAACTTTGTTGGTACTGGTTAGATAGAGAACTCGCCCCAGGAGGAGCCGCCGGGAAGGTTCAGCGGCAGGCTCGCCATTTCCAGTGCTGTATCCAGGCAGACCTGGCGACCGATTTTCATCTTTTCAGGAATCTTGTTTGCCTTGCCAATCAGGGTCAGCCCGTTGGTTATCAGTTTTGGGAAACGCTCGTTCTCACGGCTGACCTCGCCGTAGCCGACCATCGCCCCGGCTCCGACCTCGCACCACTTGTCGATAATCGCCCGATCAACGACGGCACCGGAGCGAATCTGTGTATGCCCGAGGAGCAGCGAGTCGCGCACCACCGCCCCCTCCTCCACATAAACGCCCTTGCTGACGATAGAGTTCACTACCTCGCCGTTAATGATCGAACCGTTGGCAACCAGACTCCGTCGAACCTGAGCATATGGACCGAACTTCGCCGGTGGCATCTCGTCGGTCGGCGTGGCAATTGGATTTTCCATGTCTCTTCGAAGCAGGGTGTTGCCCGTTGAAAGCAGCTCCATATTCGCCCGATAGTAGGCTCCCAGCCTGCCCACATCCTCCCAGTAGCTGTCGTGGCGATACTGCTGGACGATCCCCTCATCAACGGCGGGGATGATGAGATCGTGGACGATGTCGTGGCTTCCGGCGGGCAGCTCGTCCAGCCGCTGGATTAGAAAGGAGGTGTCGAAGAGGTAAATCGCCATACTCGCCAGAGAACCGCTCGGTTGTTTCGGCTTCTCGACAAAGCTGGTCAGACGGTTGTTTTCGCCAACCTCGACAATGCCATAGCGGTGTGCCTGTTCTGGAGCTACGGTCGCCGTGGCGATGGTCAGCTTTGCCCGCCGGCGTTTATGCTGACGCAGCAGGCGGGAGAAGTCCATCTTGTAGAGCAGATCTCCGGGAAGAACCAGGGTGTAGCTATGCCGCTGGAACTGGCGAAGGTTCCGTGCCAGTGCGTCCGCCGTTCCCCGATACCAGTTGGTGGCAGTGTCGGTCTGAATCGGCTGGAGGAGCTTTAGCCCGGTATGCTTGCGGTCCAGATCCCACGCCTTTCCGATGCCGATGTGGTTGAGCAGGGAAATCGGAAAGTATTGCGCCAGAATGGTGATGTCGAAGAAGTCGGAGTTGACGCAGTTGGAGAGAGCAAAGTCGATCAGCCGATAGCGCGCGCCGAAGGGTACCGCTGCCATCGCCCGATGAGCGGTCAGCACCGAAAGCTCCTCGCCTCGGCCACCGACCAGAATCATGACTTTAACCTCTTCAGTTCTCATTTCTCCAAATTCTTCTTTCTATTGCCCATCGCTCAGGTGGCTAGCCTGTTCGACCATCCTCTCCAGCGAGCTGCTGAGGAGTCGCTGGATACGGTTATCCAGATTATCACGCAGCCGACGAAAGGCGTTGAGCCGCGCGCCGTGGACAGCGGTAACCTCCAGCGGATTCTCGAAGAGCCAGCTCACCGTCGGTGAACCTGTCCATTTCGGACAGAGTGCCTGCGCCCGTTCACTGAGGGTAATCACTAGGTCGAAGCCGATTCCGGCGACCTCCGTCGTTACCCGGGGTCTCAATCCCGCCAGGGATATTCCGACCTCGGACATCACATGATGCGCCAGATGGTGAACCTTCTGCCCGGCGTGAATGCCAGCGGAGTATGCCGTTATACCCTCGCCGGTTCGCTTATCCCAGAGTGCCTTGGCAATGGGCGAACGAACGGTGTCGTCCCAGGAGAGGAAGAGCAGACGATATTCGCTTCCCGGTTGCCGAGTCGTTACTGACCAGTGTTTTAGCGGCATGACTCTCCATTATGATAATCAGTCGGATACTCTACCGACAAACCCATTCTACCAGCATCGGGAGGAGCTTGCCAGCTTTATTGCTGTGGTCAGATTGGGGTGATCGGGTATCATTACGAGAGAGGTTCTGTAGGGGCCGACCTTTAGGTCGGCCCGCGAAATTGTCATGGGTTAAAAACAGCCCCTCACCGTGGTTTGTGGGACGAGTCCCCTGCCCAAAGGGAAGTCGCCTTTACAAACTACCAATAAAACAGAAAAACTCTGGCATGGAAAGACAGAGACTGCTATCATTGTCCCGTTCAACCTACTTATCAAAAAGGAGACCTGTGGACAAGTTTGTGGTTCGTGGAGGAGCGCGGCTGGCTGGTGAGGTCGCCGTCTCCGGCTCTAAGAACGCCTCACTGCCGATGTACGCAGCGGCAATTTTGGCAACCGAAGGTGCCTTGACCCTGCGCAACCTCCCCCGGCTGGTCGATGTCTTTACCATGCTGGAGCTGCTCGCGCATCTCGGCGTTGAGGTCAGCTGGCCCGATGACCACGCCGCCACGATGAATGCCGCTGGCTCGATCAAAGACACTGCGCCCTACGAGATTGTGCGGAAGATGCGCGCCAGCGTTAACGTCCTCGGTCCGTTGCTGGCTCGGCTCGGTCGGGCTAGGGTCTCTCTGCCCGGTGGCTGCGCCATCGGCACCCGTCCCGTTGACCTCCACCTGAAAGGGCTGGAGGCTCTGGGGGCAGAGGTCTCCGTAGAACATGGCTACATCGTTGCCGAGGCGAAGCAGCTTATCGGCGCGCGAATGAACCTGCGCGGACCGAACGGTCCCTCACGGGGAGCCACCGCCAATGTCTTGATGGCGGCGGTGCTGGCAAAGGGAACCACGGTCATCGAGGGAGCCGCCCTGGAACCGGAGACCGTTGACCTCTGTAACCTCCTCAACGCAATGGGCGCGAGAATCGAGGGCGGCGGCACCTCCACCTTGACTATCGAGGGCGTAGCTTCGCTCCACGGCGTGGATTACTCGGTGATGAGCGACAGCATCGAGGCGGGAACTCTGATGGTTGCCGCCGGAATCACCCACTCCCGCTTTACGCTGACCAACTGCCCCCTTGGCATGATGAAGCCCATCGTGGCAAAGCTGGACGAGGCCGGGGTTTACTGCACCGACAAAGGCGACGGTCGGGTACTGGTTGACGGCACCGGCGGTCTCTATCCTGTCGAACTCACCACTGCCCCCTGGCCCGGCTATCCCACCGACATGCAGGCGCAGATGATGGCGATGAGTACCCTGGCTCCGGGAATCAGCGTCTTCACCGAGACGATCTATCCCGACCGCTTCATGCATGTGCCAGAGCTGGTTCGCCTGGGGGCGACGATCCACCGCACCGGGAACTCCGCCGTGGTTCACGGTATGAGTCAGCTTTCCGGAGCCCATGTGATGGCGACGGACCTGCGTGCCTCCGCCGCCCTGGTACTGGCGGGATTGGCGGCAGCCGACGAGACCCACGTCCATCGAGTCTATCACCTCGACCGCGGCTACGAGGGACTCGAATAGAAACTAACCGCCCTGGGAGCCAACGTCCGCCGAGAGAAGGACGA
>JAIOSI010000017.1 GCA_021107695.1 bacterium | reverse complement strand
CTAGAGATTGTTGCGAAGTATTCAGGGATCGCTGTTACGGTTAAGCTCGGTTTTGTAGGGATACGGTGCGCCAAGACCATTGCTGACGTCTGCCCCTCACCCCTGAGGGGAGAGGGAAAAATGCTATATTTATTTGTTAACTAAACTTATACAAGCTCACAATGACTCTGCTTTATGAGCAAACTCGCTCATCACCCACCTTAATTATAGCAGCTTTGGAAACAGGATTCCGGTTTGCCTTAATTCTGCGACTGTGCTACCATCCGCCGTCTTGCAAGTGAGAGATTCACCCCGATGTAAGGAGTTGTATATGTCCAGCGTAGTCATCGTTGGCGCCCAGTGGGGCGACGAAGGTAAGGGCAAGGTTGTCGATTGCCTGAGCGAATCCGCCGATATGGTGGTTCGCTTTAACGGTGGAGCCAACGCCGGACACACCATCATCGTTGACGATGAAGAGTACGTGCTGCATCTGATTCCGTCGGGGGCAATCCGCGAGAAAGCCGACTGTGTCATCGGCAACGGCTGTGTGATCGACGCTGACCAGCTACTCAGCGAGTACGATGAGCTGATGCGCCGGGGAATTGATCTCTCCAAACGACTCTTCATCTCCGGTTTCGCCCACCTGGTGCTGCCCCATCACAAAGCCGCCGATGGTGCCTGGGAGGGCAACTCCAAGGTTGCTTTGGGAACCACCAAGCGGGGCATCGGACCTGCCTATTGCGATAAGTACGCTCGCTTCGGCGTTCGTGCAGAAGACCTCCTCGAAGAGAAAGACCTGCGCAACAAGCTGGAAGCGGCCTACGCTTACCGCTCACGCTGGAGCGGTTCGGGTGAATATCCGGGTCTGGAAGAGGTTTTTGAACACCTGCGCAAAATCGCCAAACGGTTGTCTCCCTTCATCGTTGACACCTCCCTGCTCATCAACAAGCGGATTGACGAGGGTAAACGGGTTCTCTTCGAAGGAGCACAGGGAACGCTCCTCGATGTGGACTTCGGCACCTATCCCTACGTTACAAGCTCCAATCCGGTGGCTCCCTATGCCGCCATCGGTGCCGGGGTAGGAATCCGCCAGCTCGACATGACTCTGGGTGTGGTAAAGGCTTACCTCACCCGCGTTGGTACCGGACCCTTCCCCACCGAGCTGGATAGCGAAGTCGGCGAGAAGCTCCGCCAGCAGGGTGGCGAAGTCGGCAGAACGACCGGACGCGACCGTCGCACCGGCTGGCTGGATCTTATCCCGCTGCGCCTCTCTGCACGGGTTAACGGTCTCGACGGTCTGGTTGTCTCCAAGCTCGATGTCCTCGACAGCTACGAAGAGATTCCGGTCTGCGTTGCCTACAAGCTCCGTGGCAAGACCATCACCGAGATTCCGCTCCCCGTGGTGCTGATGGATGAGGTCGAGCCGGTTTACGAAATCCTGCCCGGCTGGCAGAGCGACACCAGCGAGGTTACCAAATGGAGCGACCTGCCGGCAAAGGCTCAGGAATACCTCAAGTTCATCGCCGAGGGTTGCGGAATACCGGTCAGCGGAATCAGCGTTGGACAACGCCGCGACCAGATCATCTGGCTGGAAGAGGTTTTCCAGTAAGCGGCATCGCAATCAGTCCTTTGTAAAACATAAAAAGCAGGCAACCGCCTGCTTTTTCGTATTGAGTGGCAAAGTGAAGAGACGAGCATCCACTCGTCTCTTGATAAGCCCTGTCGCTCTGGTGGGGCAAGCTAATCACCGAGTGGGTGGACTGGATCGCCCCGGTGATGGTCTATCCGGGGCAGGACGAGATGGGGGCTTTGGCGATGGGAGCCTTGCGCGTCCTGCGGGGCGAGGATGAAGCCCTGAGCTATCCGACGAAGGTTGAAAGCGCAGGGTAGGAAATTAATAGTTGAAAATGATGAAAAATCCTCTCTGGGTTGTTATACTGTGAAGTGTAATAACAGTCAGAGAGGATTTTTTATGAAAACGCAACTGATAGCGATGGCTCTGCTCTGCCTGTTGGTCGACTTATCCTCGGCTCAGGAGGTTGAGGAGCCTGAGAGCATCGTTTTGGATGAAGAGTCGCTGGCAGTGTTTGAGGATATTGCTGAAGCAGAAGTATACAATGATCGATATTTGTGGGAGCATGGTGGAATCATACGTGAAGAACCAGATCCTTCCACCATTGTTACTGATGAGGACAAGGCTTATGAGGCAATTCTGACTTTGCCACCGATTTTTCAGGATATAGCCCTCGCAGAGATATATGCACCGGATCCGGAATTAATACGCCGTATTGTCGGTAAAATAGCACAAGCTAACCTCCCCCGAATAACGGTTTCTTTTGAGATTCCTCTCGCAAAATTACCCTTCATAGTGTACAATTATACAGATCATGATAATCGAATAGTTTATTTTAATAAGAGTGAGCCGCCATTTGGTTCGACAGGAGTTACTGGTATTCTCTGGAACCTTAATGCACGATTTCAGATGAACTACCTTCTTGCTAAAGGCGGTATTCAGTTGGCGGATAGGGCGTTTCCGGAAGAGTGGGTGATTGAGGAGGCGAAAGCTGAGGAGCAAGGCTTAGAACGAAATGAATACAGATCAACACGTTTGTACCTTGAACTTGGGGCTCCAATTAATCTTTCGAATAGAATCTACTTAGGTCCTGTAATCGGATGGAATTATCGGGACATAGAAAACCACTTTGTCTATCAGTCTGAGGAGGGTAGTGGAATAAACGATATTGATCATCATTTCAGCGAAAGTGGACACGGTTATCAGCTTGGTGTAGTGTTTGGTTTCTATACTGAACCGTTAACGAGTGAAACAAAAGGGAGTATGGATAATCTTTCAATTCAAGAAAACACTCTTTCTGAGATTGGAGTAACCCTACTTCGGTTTGGGGAACGCTGGGAACAGGCGATTAGGTACACTTTTGGGGCTTATTCAAAAGAATCATTTCATATGCTTTGGTATTCTGAGTATACGTTCACTGAGTTTGGTAATCGATTTCACTATGGCATAAGAATCGGCTTTACCTTCTAACCTCTGCTTGGTGGTTTATACTCCTTCCCGGCCCCTGCCTTTTAAGGGTCGGGTTGTGGTATTCTCCCTCTGCGGTTGTTCACCCTCGATAGTTCGCCAGAGATCGCTAACAGGAGTAACGACATGACAATGTATCGCGACGAGAACGAGTACCTGACCTACAAAAACGCCGCCGGCAAGCTGCGTACCTTCTCCGGTATCCAGCCCTCCGGCGAGGTTCACATTGGCAACTACCTGGGGGCGATCAGCAACTGGGTGAACTTCCTCGACGACTACGAGGCGATTTTCTGCATCGTTGACCACCACGCCTCGACGATTGAGTACAACCCGGCGGAGATGCAGCGGCGGATCTTCGATGCTACCGTTGCCAACATCGCCGCCGGACTCGACCCCGAACGCTGCCTCCTCTTCGTCCAGAGCGACGTTCCCCAGCACACCGAGCTTGCCTGGATGTTCAACACCGTTACCCCGATGGGCGACCTCTCGCGGATGACCCAGTTCAAGCAGAAGTCCCAGCAGCACGAGAAGAACATCAACGTGGGGCTGTTCACCTATCCGATTCTCCAGGCGGCGGACATCCTCCTCTACAAAGCCAGCACTGTGCCGGTGGGCGAGGATCAGGTGCAGCACATCGAGCTGGCACGGGAGATCGCCCGGA
>JAIOSI010000047.1 GCA_021107695.1 bacterium | reverse complement strand
CTCCCTGTGATGTACCGCGCTGCCGGGTTATTTACAAACATCCCGCTGTTAGTTAAGATTGAATACGCTATTGTCGTCTTTGAACGCTAACCATTGAGGAACACTTTGCCAAAACTACGCCTGGGCGAGATGATGGTCGAGGACGGGTTGGTCTCACGAGACCAGCTCCGGCGTCTGCTTGCCGAACAACGGCGCAGCGGCGGTCTCCTCGGTACCCTGGCGGTCAATCAGGGGCTGCTCTCGCAGAACCAGCTCAAGCGGCTGCTGGCGGAACAGGCGGGAGTCAAGCCGGTTCCCGACGATTTTCGCTTCAGCCCGGAGCAGGCACGACTACTGCCGATTCACCTGGCGAAGAAGTACGGAATAGTTCCGTTAAAGCAGGACAAGGGTCGTCTGGCGATCGCCACGGCGGAGCCGCAGAATCTCCCGGTTCTCGACGAACTTGCCTTCGCCAGCGGGCTGGAGGTCGTCCCCTTCTTTATGCTGGAGATGGAATTAGCCGACGCGCTGGACGAGGTTTACGCCGGGGCTGAACCGTTGCGGGACAACGGTCTCGCTGGCGAGCGAACGAGCGATCCGCTGTTTCCTGAGCGACCGTCGCCCCCTCAGTCCCGCTCCCGAACAACCAGAGCCGTTCGACAGCCAGGCGATAACTCTGCGGAATCATCGGACTTCGGCAATTTTCTCTCCGAGCAGCGGACAGGTCAGCCACAGGGGGGTCAGCCCGAAGAGTACCCACAGCGGGGCTATCAGCCGAGCAGCAACTTCGCCTCCCAGCTCATTACTAAGGCGAGCGAGGACGGCATCGAGTTCATCCACCTCCAGCTGAGTGATGAGCGGCTCTCTATCCGGATGCGACGCTCCGGGGTGCTGGAGCCAATCGAGCAGCAGCCCGGCGGCTCCGGGCGCGCACTCTTCAATCAACTAAAGGTTCTCGCCGGACTTTCCAGTGCCGAGCGGGCGACTCCCCAGTACGGGCATTTTCAGCTCGACTCAGCGGGCAGCCCCATCTCGGTCTCGGCGAACTTCAGCCCGACCCTCGCCGGGGAGCGAGCCGTCCTCCGCCTGGAATCAGGGCATACCGTCATTCCCGGCTTTGAAGAACTTTCGGTACCGGAGAAGCTGGTCGAGAAGCTGATCGAGGCGGTCGGTGGTCGGCACGGGCTGATTCTGCTCACCGGTCCCCCCTTCTCGAAGAAGAAGAACCTCGCCTACGCCCTGCTGGCACGGACGGAGCAGCGCGGTCGCGCCCTGCTTTCGGTGGAGGAACACTCCGCCTTCCGCCTCGACGGCATGGACACCATCCGCCCGCTGCCCGACGAGGGCTTTAGCTATCAGCAGGCGGTCGCTGCCTCCCTGGCGCAGGATCCCGACATCCTCTTCATCGACGAGGTTCCCTCCGCCGAGGTCGTGAACGCCGCCGTCGCCGCCGCTTACTCCCGCTCCGTGGTGATTCTGCGGATGCCCAGCGCGGGCATCCTGGCGGGAGTGCTGGCTCTGCGCGACATGTGCAAAGAGCCGTTCCTGCTCTCGACCTCCCTCGCCCTGGTAACCGGTCAGCGGGAGCTGCGTCGACTCTGCCCCCACTGCCGCCGACCGTACAAGGCGACCAACGCCGTGCTGGAGAGCCTGCGACTCTCCTCCACCCGAACCTTCACCCTCTACGAAGCGACGGGGTGCGAGCGATGCTCCCAGCTTGGAACCGAAGGAACGGTACTAATTTACGAGCAGCTTATCCCCAATGCCAAGATTCGCCAGCTCCTGGCAACGGAGCTATCTATCGAGGAATTTGGCAGAGCCGCCCGCCGCACCGGGCTGCGCTCCGCCCGCGAGGTCGCCCTCGATCTCGCCCTCAAAGGCGAGGTCTCCGTGGCAGAGGTACTGCGGCTGACGTAAGCGACATTGGTATTTTGATGCTGTAGGGGCAGATCCCTGGGTCTGTCCTTTTTAAGAATCGATTTTTGACCTTCCCTTCCTAATTTACGAGTCCCTTGACCCAGGTCAAGGAGCTTTTTTCTTCCCTCCGCTATCCTGCGCCACAGAAACTTCCTACACTTACAATCCTTTCAGGAGTGAACCATGAAGCGGACAATCATCGAGATCAATGAAGAGAAGTGCGACGGCTGCGGAATCTGCGTAAACGCCTGCCACGAGGGCGCAATCCAGATGATCGATGGCAAGGCGCGGTTGGTGAGCGATGTCTATTGCGACGGTCTGGGCGATTGCATCGGCGAATGTCCCCAGGGTGCCATTACGACGATTGAGCGCGAGGCCGCTGAATACGACCCAGTTGCTACGGTCTCTCACCTGAAGAAGCTGGGACGCTCCACAGAGAACGTAACTCCCGGTAATGTAACCCAGAGCAGCGGTTGCCCCGGCTGTGTGGTGAAGACGGTGGAAGCTCCTCCAGAAGAAGAGGAGACTGAAGGACCGGATCGTCCCTCGACGCTGCGACAGTGGCCGGTGCAGCTGACCCTGGTTCCGCCCAGCGCGCCGTACCTGCGCAATGCCGACATCGCCCTGATTGCCGATTGTGTGCCTTTCGCCTACCCAGAGATGCACCGGGACCTGATGAAGGGCAAGGTTGTACTGATCGCCTGTCCCAAGCTCGATAACGCCGCCCAGCACACCGAGAAGCTGGCTCAGATCTTCGCCCACAACCACCCGCGCTCGATCAGCGTGGTGCGGATGGAGGTACCCTGCTGCGGTGGTCTGCGGATGATGACGGAGCGGGCATTGGCGGAGGCGGGGGTTCAGGCAACCGTGGAAGAGCTGATAGTAACCATCAAGGGCGAGGTATTGGCAAAGAGATAGAAACGAAAGAACAGTCGGGAATGCAGAAAAGGAACACAAGCAACTGTGTTCCTTTTCTTGAGGATTTAAGCACATTATCCTGTTAGATATGGGAGATATTGAAGTACACGGGAACATAGTCTATACTGTGAACGGATTAACGATTTATTGTCGCAATCCCAAAGGATGAATCGAGGATGATCCGGACCATAGCTCTGACTCTGCACTGACCAATCGAATCTTCGACCTGCTGGAGCAGGCGGAGCTGGCGGAAGATATTGCTGAACTGCGACGACTGCTCACTCTGATTGATAACGAAAAACTGCTGTCGCCGGAGCAGCAGGTGAATCGCTTCTATTATCGTTCGCTGCTGGCTCGGTTGAGTGACGATATTGAAATCGCCAGTGATGCCGCCAAAGCGGGACTTGAGCTGGCTCGGAAGTATCAATTAGCAATTCCCGCAGGTCGTATGAACTTCGCCCTGAGCTATCTGTACGCTCTTGGTGGGTATTCCGGCGAGGCAATTGCCTGCCTGGAGGAGGCTCGGACTCTACTTAAGGACAGCGGTAAACCCTACCTCGAATCAGAGGTTCATAGCAGACTTTCCACGGCCTATTTTATTAGCGGCAATTACTCATTGGCTCTGGAGGAGGCCGAGACTAGCCTGGAACTCAGACGACAGAATAACGATAGCCACGGCGAGGCCTTCTCGCTCGGGCTGGTTGGCCGGGTGTATAATCGTATCGGGCGGTGTCAGGAGGCTCGAACTACACTCATTGAGGCCGCCAGCATCTTTCGACGC
>JAIOSI010000151.1 GCA_021107695.1 bacterium | reverse complement strand
GGGGTGGCCTCTTCCTTACGCAAATAGGTCGTGAGAATGGCTAATGTGGTCTATATTGCGTGGTTTGTGTAGGGCTGGTATTTTTCCGCCCGCCCGAAAAGCAAGAATACAACCCCATTAGCCGCCCTGCCCCTCACCCTAGCCCGTGGGACGAGACCCCTCCCCTGTGGGGAGAGAGAGACAGGACTAAGATTCGCAAGATTTTGTAGGGGCGGACCTGTGTCCGCCCTGCCCAATTCAATAACGAATCAATCTCCGGCATTGACGATAATCCGGCTCTGGGCTAAGATTGAGCGATGTTAGATTATTCGAACAGCGGTAGCGGAACGGCGGAGCGTCCCTTTTCGGTCAGCGGGCTGACCGGGTTGATTAAGGAGACGCTGGAGGAAGGCTTTCCGCCGCTCTGGGTTCGTGGTGAGCTGACCGATGTCAAGCTCGCCGGTAGCGGACATCTCTACTTTCGACTCAAGGACGACGGCGCGGTAATCAGCGTGGCGATGTTCCGCCCCGCTCCGCAGCGGCTGGAGTTCAAGCCGAAGGACGGGGTGGAGGTCGCCGCCTACGGCTCGCTCTCGGTCTATCCCCCACGGGGTGGCTATCAACTCATCTGTCGAGAGCTGCTCCCCCTGGGCATCGGCGCGCTCCAGCGAGCCTTTGAGGAGCTGAAGCTCAAGCTGAAGGCGGAGGGACTCTTCGACCAGGAGCATAAGCGGAAGCTCCCCCGGCTTCCGAAGCGGGTTGGGCTGGTAACCAGCCGGGACACCGCTGCTCTGCGCGATCTGCTCAACGTGATGGAGCGTCGCCACGGCGGACTGGATGTGCTGCTCCACCACGCCCCGGTGCAGGGCAGAGGAGCCGGAGCAAAGCTCGCCGAGGCGGTTAACCTCTTGGGGAACAGCGGGTTGGTGGATGTCCTGATAATCGGGCGGGGCGGCGGCTCTTACGAAGACCTCTTCTGCTTTAACGACGAAGCCCTGGCACGGGCGATTCACGGCTGTCCGATTCCGGTCATCAGCGCGGTGGGGCATGAGGTGGACTTCACCATTGCCGACTTCGTTGCCGACCTTCGCGCGCCGACCCCCAGTGCCGCCGCCGAGCTGGTAACCGCCGAACGGGCGGAGCTTCACCAGCGAACCCAGCGGGCAGAGGCGAGCCTGCGGCGGATCCTTAGCAATCGTATTGAGGGCGAGCGGCAGCGGCTGGAGTTTGCCCTCTCCGCTCTCACTCCCCAGCGGATGAGCAACCGCCTGAACCTCCACCGTCAGCGGCTGGACGGGCTGGAGCAGCGGCTGACTCACCTAACCCAAAGCCAGCTAGCCGAGCAGACACGACGAGTACAGACCGCCGCAGCCTCCCTGGAGCAGCTTGACCCCCGGCGGATTCTGGGGCGAGGCTACGCCTTCATCAGCAAGGGCGAGCGCGCTGTGGAGTCGATCACCCAGATCAAGCCAGCCGACGAGCTGCGGGTTCATTTTCACGACGGCATTGCCGAAACAATAGTCAGGAGAACCATTGGAAGCGAAGAAGCAGGAAACGCAGGAGCGGAGCTTCGAGGAGGCTCTGGAGCGGGTCGAGGCGGTCGTCGCCGAGCTGGAAGAGGGAAAGCATCCCCTGGGCAAACTGATCTCTCTCTTTGAGGAGGGGCTGACGCTCTCCCGTGCCTGCCAGAAGCAGCTCGACGGCACCGAGCGTCGCCTGACCGAGCTGGTTGAGGGAACCGACGGCGAGCTGAAAGAAAAGCCATTAAAGTTGGAATAGCCGTATTGCCTCTCCCCTCTGGGGAGGAGCTAGCCCGCGGGCTGGGGTGAGGGGCTGACATCAGCAATAGGCTCTCCACATAGAAACCGCCCCCGAAGAGGCGACTGGGAATCGAGGACTAGGTAGAATTCCAAACATAACCTGACGGAGTTTTAGTCACGCAATAAATCGATTC
This sequence comes from bacterium, assembly GCA_021107695.1. Classification (GTDB taxonomy): domain Bacteria; phylum RBG-13-66-14; class RBG-13-66-14; order RBG-13-66-14; family RBG-13-66-14; genus JAIOSI01. Next base: position 6,647 of record JAIOSI010000151.1, on the reverse strand, counting down.
TACCCCACGTAATATACTCGTCATCGTCGGTACGAATTTGAATTATGTTTATTCCTGGGTCTATGTAGAGTGCTAACCCACACTCGTTGCAGCTGAATAGGTTATTATAGTTCCCGTTCAGAATGCCATTGCAACCATCATTGGGACAATCGTATGTCCTAGCTATCACAACCTCCAACAGTTTTTGTTAGCCGAGCCGGAGCCGAATGCTCCAGCCACAAGGACGAGCCGAGTCAGCATAGCAGATTAATCACGGCTTGTCTAGATGAATTAACATAGCAGATGAGACACAGGATACGTAAGAACCTACGAAAGGAACCTATGAACCTGAAAGCCTATCTCAAAGAACGCAAGGAACTGGTTGAGGGGGAGCTTACCCGCCTGATGCCTCACGGCGGAGCCTACCCGGAGTCCGTCCATCGGGCGATGCACCACGCCGTCTTCGCCGGAGGCAAGCGGCTGCGCCCGATCCTCCTCCTGGCAACCGCCGAGGCGATCAGCGGGGAGATTCCTCCTGGAGCTATGGAGGTCGCCTGCGCCCTGGAGTGCGTCCACAGCTACTCGCTGGTTCACGACGACCTCCCCAGTATGGATAACGATGAGCTGCGCCGGGGCAAGCCCACGGTCTGGAAGGAGTTCGGCGAAGCCACGGCGGTTCTCGCTGGAGATGCCCTGCTCACCGTCGCCTTCAACATAATTGCCGAGGCAGCCACACGGGATGTTGAACTCTCCGACCGTCTGCTGCTATGCGTGCAGGAGCTTGCCACCGCCGCCGGAACCTTTGGCATGATCGGCGGGCAGGTGGTTGACGTGGAGAGCGAGGGGCAGGAGATAGACAGCAACAAGCTCTACTACATCCACACCCACAAGACAGGGGCGTTGATTCGCTCCGCCGCCCGGATGGGGGCAGTCCTCGCCAAAACGGACTACGCCACGCTGAACTCCGCCACCCGCTACTCAGAGAGCCTGGGACTGGCGTTCCAGATTGTTGACGACATCCTCGATGTGCAGGGCGACGAAGAGAAGCTGGGCAAGCCGGTTGGCTCTGACCAGGAGCGGAACAAAAGCACCTACCCCAGCCTCCACGGCATCAAACGCTCCCGTGAGCTTGCCGAGGAGCGTATCGAGATGGCACTGAAAGAGGCGAAGCGACTGGCTCACCCCGAAGTCCTCCTCGCCCTGGCAGAGTTCGTAACCAGCCGAGACCATTGAATGCCCAAATGTAGGGCGGGGATTTTAATCTCCGCCGTGGAAACCAACATAGAGAGCATATGCCTTCTCCAAAAATAGAATCTCCCCCCAAACCCCTTCTTCTGACCAATGGCACCGTCGTTGACCCAGCCACTGGGGTGGACGGGCGGTTTGATGTGCTGATTCGCGACGGACGCATCGCCGCCGTGGACAAGGAGATAGAAGCTCCCGATGCCCAGGTGGTGGACTGCGCTGGACTCCACATTGTTCCCGGTCTGATCGACATTCACGTGCATCTTCGCGAGCCGGGGCTGGAGGGCAAAGAGACCATCGCCACCGGAGCCGCCGCCGCCCTGCGGGGAGGCTTTACCACCATCGCCTGCAAGGCGAACACCGGGCAGTTCATCGACAACGAAGCGGCGGTGGAGTACATCGTCAGTGAATCAAAGCGGGTGGGGCTGGTCAATGTGCTGCCAATCGCCGCTGTAACGAAGGAACTGGCTGGCGGTAATATCGCCCCACTGCGAGAGTTACGAGCTGCCGGAGCGGTCGCTCTCTCCGACGACGGGCATCCTATCGAGCAGCCGGGGCTGCTGTTGAACTCCCTGCGTTACGCCCGTGATCTGGGACTGCTGGTCATCTCCCACGCTGAGGACGAGGGACTTTCTGCCGGAGGGGTTATCTCCGCCGGAGCCTACGCCGTAACCACCGGGCTGCCCATCATCCTCAAAGAAGCGGAGGAGGTCGGCACCGAGCGCGACCTGCTGATCGCCGCCCGCGCGGGGATTCCTCTTCATATTGACCATGTTTCCACGGCTCGCTCGGTGGAGCTGATTCGCCACGCCAAAGCACGGGGCTTTGATGTCAGCGGTGAGGCGGCTCCGCATCACTTCTGCCTCGACCAGTCCATGCTGCCGGTGGAGTTCAACGCCCGGATCAAGATGAATCCGCCGATACGTTCCGCCGAAGACCGCCGGACGGTTATCGAGGGACTTACCGACGGGACCCTGGAGATCATCGCCAGCGACCACGCTCCCCACACTATGTCGGAGAAGGATCGCCCCTTCGCCCAGGCACCCTTCGGCATCGTCGGGCTGGAAACCATGCTTGGGTTAACCCTGACCCACCTCGTCGAGGCGGGGCATCTCAGCTTCTCTCAGGCGGTTGAAAAGCTCTCCACCAATCCGGCGAAGCGACTTGGACTGACCGACCGAGGAACCCTCGCACCGGGAGCCATCGCCGACATTACCCTGATTGACCGTGCCGCCAGGTGGACGGTGCAGCCGGAGGAGTTTGCCAGCAAGGGGCGGAACACGCCCTTTACCGACTGGGAGCTAAAGGGGCGAGCTGTGGGAGTTGTCATCGGCGGAAAACTCTATCGAGATTGAATCTGTTGACCGTAGGGGCACGGCGTGCCGTGTCCTTGCAAGCTCTCACGAAGTCCCTTATCTTCGGAAGCCTAATGAGACTCCTCAAAAGCCAGGCTGGGCTGACGCTGACCGAGCTGTTGATCGCCATGGCAATCTTCGCGATTATCATGGTGCCGATGCTGATCATCCTCACCGGAACCAGCAGCAGCTTCAGCGATTCCGAGCGTCGAGCCGAGCTTCAGCGGCGGGGGCGGCTGGCACTCACGGCGATGGTCGACGCCCTCTCCGACGCTGGCTGCGACCCCACCGGAGCGGGAGCCTTTGAGCCGATTCCCGAAGCGACGGCGGCGGCAATCACCGTGGCAGCTGACCTCGGAGGCAACCGCCCCGGCGAAATGCCCGATGGCGATGCCGATGACCCGGCGGAGAAGCGGGGCTTTCGGCTCCTCGTCGGAGGAACTCTCGTCTCGGAAATCAGCGACTCCGCCGAACCCTTCGGGCGCAGGCAGCTGGAGCTGACCGACGATGTCCGTTCGCTCACCTTTGTCTATCGAGATGCCTTTGGCGAGGAACTGGACTATCGGCTGCTGACCGGAGATAAGACCGAGAATCTGCTGGCACGGAGCCAGGTGCGCAGTCTGGAAATCCGTCTGGAGCTGGCTCCGGCGGAGTTTCCTGAGTTCGTTCCCATCGTCCTCACCACCACTGTGGTTCCGCCGAACCTCTCAGGGCTGTCCCTGGCGGGAGCAACGGGCGGAGCCTTTCCTGAAGGGAAATCCGCGGACTTTGGCGGACCAGCCGTTCCGGCAGAGAACGCCCCGGCGCAATCTCCCGCAGAGCTTGCCGCCGTGGGAGCAGCCGCCAATCTGCGCGATTCAGGGGTCGGCTCACCGAGGGTAATCTTCGACTCTCCGGTGGACGGAGCCGCTATCCGCCTGCGCCTGCCCGTGGGCGCTGCTGCGGAGGATAACGACGGCACGGTGCGTCAGGTGGAGTTTTACCTTGACGACCGGATCCTTGCCGTGGACGGCTACTCGCCCTACGAGGCTCCCGGTGGCTGGGATCCTCTGTCCGGGGAGTTCGCCGCCGCCGATGGTCATCATCTGCTCTATGCTTTGGCAATTGACAACCGCAGTCAGCTTGGCTCCGACGCACTCGTGGTTGAGGTTAGGGGGCGGGGCGGAGCCTCTTTCTACCTCGATACCGACCACGCCGCCTATGTGCGCTCCGAGGAAGACCTCACCGCCGCCTTCCACGTTGCCAACCGGGGAACTGCGCCGCTGGTGGTTACCCAGCTTCGCCCGGCGTGGGATAATCACAATCTGCTGCTGAGTCAGGTGCTGCTCGACGGCAAGCTGCTCTTCGAGAATACCGACGGTTCGCCCAGCGGGGCTTTAGTTCCGCTAACCGAGCCGCTCTCTCTGCCCTCCGCTAGTTCCGGTGAGGTCAGCCTGGTCTTCATTCCCCGACCGGGAGCTTCCTCACCCCGCCTCGGCGGAACTCGCATCGCCCTGCTGGCGGCGGACGAGAACGGACACCGCTGGGGATTCGCTTTCTATCTCACTCCAACCGCCTTCCGGCTGAGTAACCTGCTGGTCTTCGCCTCGACCTGGGGTGAACGCTGGCGAGACTTCTATCAGCTGGTACGGCTTTCCATCGGCAGTCAGCTCTGGAGCGACGAAAGCTATCACCTCACCAGCCTGCCCATGAGCTACGAGAGCGCGACCTGGCTGACCACCGCCAACGGCGACCGCAACAAGGGTGATGGCGAAAGCTCTCTGGGCGACGACTTCCACGGGCGGCTGGACAGCGACAATCGGATTCACCTCTACCTGCTCTACGACGACACCGCCACGCCGCCGCTCTGGGTGCGCAACGAGTACCTCAAGAGCCGCTACACCGTTACCACGGACAACCCTCAAACGGAACGAATGCGGGTCTGGCTCGGCACCGCAGAGGCGGGGACAGTCTTCTTCTACGGCAACCGCTCGGCGGGCAGCTCCACCGGAATCGAGGCAATGTACCTCCTCGGCGTGGGCGGGTTGTTCTCGTCGGGAGCGGGTAGCCAGCCGCAGATACATAACTAACTCTAAAGGAGGAATGATGGATTTCCATGAACTGGCAGCACAGCTACTACTAGCTGCACCTGGACGTGAAAATAGGGATACAAACTTAAACTATGGATATCTTACTAAAGAGCAAGGAGAAGCAGCTGCATATTATTTAGAAGAATTAGGTTTAACAGAAAGAGGAATAATGCAACTTAACTCACATCATTCAGAGTTCCGGTTTGCTGCAATAATCTTAACAAGAGGTGAAATGCTTATTGGTCGTTTTGAAGGCGATGTTGATAGGATTGCAGAACATTTCAGGCAACAGGACACCCCGCCCTCATCAGCAATTGACCAATCCATAAACATCGCCAACAATACTGGTGCTGTTGTTGCACACTCAAGGCTGGATGCTAGTCCGATAATTATTAACTCCAGCGTAACTGAACAGCTCACGAAAATTGAACAAGCCCTGAAAGAGGATACTTCACTATCCAGCGAAGAGCGACAAGATGCTCTGTTTGATGTGGAAACGCTGAAAAACCAGTTTCAACGCAGCAAGCCTGACACAACCCTATTAGATCGTATCCTCTCCCGTCTTGGTGATATTGCTTCGATTGGCTCGCTAATAGCTGCCTTGGGTGGGATGTTCTAGCGTTATATTGGTACAGCATAATGGCGGGGATTGCCTCATCGGCAAAAATCCCCGCCCTACATTCCGTGTTTTAGCCGCCTGGCAGTGGTTATTGCTCGATGATTAGCCCGCCTTACTCTCACCCTCAACCAATAAACCATGACCCTGAATCACCAGGAACGCAGAGTTGTCGGGCTGACCGGCGGGGCGCACATCATCATTCACGTGGTGATGGAGACCCTGCCGGCGGTTTCGATACTGCTCATTCGCCAGTTCGGGCTGGACACCTTCCAGTACGGTCTCCTCGCCAACCTTTCCTATCTGACCTTTGGGCTGATTTCGCTGCCCGCCGGGTTTCTGGTTGACCGCATCGGCGCGCGGAAGACCCTGCGGCTCTGCCTCGGTGGAATTGTCATCGGCGCGCTGATAACCGCCCTTGCCACCACGCTTTGGATGCTCGCCCTGGGGGTCGGGCTGATCGGGCTGGCAGCGGGTTTGTATCACCCCATCGGGCTGACCCTGATCAGTGCCGAGGTGCGGCAGTCCGGGCGGGGAATGGGCTATCACGGTATTACCGGGAACATTGGGCATGTTGTCGGGCATCTCCTCGGTGCCGGAGTGCTGGCGGTTGCTGGCTGGCCCCAGCTCTTCGGGGTTAGCGTCCTGCTCTCTCTGGGGATGCTGAGTTATCAGGTAATCAGCGAGCGACGGCGGTCGTCCCCGGCTCTTGCTGAACCGATCCCCACAATCGCGCAGGAGAAGGCGAACCTCAAGCGAATCGCCTTGGTCATCGTCGGCACGACCTTCCTCGGCTTTGCCCATCGGGGGCTGGAAATTTTCATGCCGCTCTACTTCGGCAACGCCTTCTTCCTGGCTGGGTTAAGCGAGGAGGTCATCGGCAATCTCGCCGCAGCGGTGGTGCTGCTCGGTGGAGTTCTGGGGCAGCTGATCGGCGGACGGCTGGCGGATAAAGAAAAACCGCTGCGTTCCCTGATGGCGATGTCTCTGGGAGGAGCGGCGATTGCCGGACTAAGCGGAGTCATCGGCGGCTGGGGCAGTCTGCTGAGTTCTTTTCTCCTGGCGGCGATGCTCTTTGGAACCCTGCCGATTTCCAACAACCTGATTGGACGACTCTTACCTGCCAAACACAGGGGCAAGGGCTACGGTCTGCTCAGTACCTTTACCTTTGGGGCGGGATCGCTGGTTGCCTCAATCGGCGGTGCGTTGGCAGAGTCCAGCGAGCTGAGCAACATCTTTTACCTGATGGGTGGTGCGGCTCTCCTCGGCGCGATGGTGTTCTATCTTCTCTCCCTGAGGAAAGAGCAGTCGGCGTAAGGTGGGTTGGTGCTGTGCCTGCTGGCGTAGGCGCGAAGCTTGTCTTCGCCCTTTGTTATCATGCAT
>JAIOSI010000034.1 GCA_021107695.1 bacterium | reverse complement strand
TGATAATCAGCCAGACGAAGAGGGCAAAGGCCTCTTTGGGCTCCCAGCTCCACCAGCCGCCCCAGGCCTCCTCTGCCCAGATCATCCCGGCGACAATACCGCCGATGGTATAGAAGGGGAATGCGACGAGGACAGAGCGATAGCTGAGCTTCTCCAGCTCTTCGGCAGGGGGGAGCATTCCCGCTCGATCGCTCTTCTTGCCGGAGAGCTTAAAGAGGTGAAGCAGGGAGAAGATGAATTCAAGTGGCATGACGCCCTCTTCAATGGCAACCAGCCCGACGTGAGCCGTCATCCAGGGTGATTGCAGGGCGTGCATGATCTGTTGGGCGATCCGGGCATCGCCGACTGTGGAGAGAGCCCAGATGCCGAAGATCAGAGCCAGCACTCCGATGCCGGTATAGTAGGACTCCCGCTTCAGGGAGAATATCAGGAAAGCGAGGATGGTACTCCAGGACATCAGAGCCATAAACTCGAACATGCCGGAGGTTGGCGAATGCCCGGCGAGCATCCAGCGCAGTACGAGGAAGATGGTGTGAGAGACGAAGCCGATACCGATGGCTCCGACCCCCAGCCAGGCGGCGCGGGGTCTTTTCACCACGATAGCGAAGAGGAAGAGGGCGAAGGCGAAGAGGTAGAGGTAGTGAGCGATGTCGAAGAACTTGAAGTTTTCGTAGAGGGTGTAGGTATCGAGGTAGCTCTCGTCGGGATAGCCTCCGCGCCACTCCGACGCCTGAGTAAGGCGACCGGAGAAGGCGATCAGCGACTGCTCCACGGCGGCGGCGTTGCCCTGACCGGCAGCATGGTTCAGCTCTTCGACCAAACCGTAGAGGGCGACCTGGTCTTCAAGCTGGCTGACGATCTGCTCCACCGCCATGCCGGACTGGTCGTTACCGTTGTCAAGTTCGCTCCGCATCACGCTTTCGGCGGCATCCAGCGAGGCGACATCGGCTCCGGCGAGGAGGTTCTTCCACTCGTTGTCATATTCGCTCACCGGTGCCAGCCAGTTAAGCTGCGCCAGGCTCGCTAGCTGTACCAGAGAGTCAAAACGCTGCTGTAGCTTCCCCAGCTTCTTCTCGGCACCAGTATCGTCGGGTGGCAGACGATGAGCCAGTTCGCTAAGTAGTTGACCAAGCTCTATCGGAGCAATGAACTGCGCCTTGTCCATTCCGAACTCTGGCAGAGCCGGAATGTAGAATATTTTTTCGAAGTCCGCCCCTCCGGTCAGGAACCAGAGGGCGAAGTTCATCGGCGGAAGCTCGGCTATCACTCCACCGGGATCGCCAGCATCGAGGAACAGGTCCTGGATGAAATCCGCTGTGGAGAGGAATATCTCCACATTGCCTGTTGTTTTTATTCCCTGGGATGCCAGCTCGTCGGGAATTGTAATCTCTGCCCAGAGTGCGGCGGTATTTTCGCCAGCATCCTGAGCCATCGCCGGTGTCAGTGCCAGGAGGAGGATGAACGGGAGGATTCGTTTCATAGCTTTTCCTTGTAATCTTTGAATAGCTTGTTAGTTCTGAAGCTCGTTGGGGGAAAGATACCGTCTGACCTCTTTGCCGGATAGCCCCTTCGAGGCGATTGCGACCTCTTTGCCCTCAATCCGCAGGCGCAGGCTACGCTGGGGAACGGCGAAGACCAGGAAGGAGCCGACGATGACGAGAATTGCCCCGATCCAGAAGATAAGTAAACCGGGGTCTCGTTTTGCCATCAATCCGGTCAGCGGCTCGACCTCACCACCCAGCCAGGTAATCGCCGTGGCATCGTTGAGCAGCCCGGTTTCGCCTTCGTGGAGATGAATCTCCTCACCATTTTCCTCGATGAAAACTATCAGATCGTTGTGATCAGAGATACTCCGTTGGGCAATACGACCGTCGGGCAGGCGCAGGCGACTCTCCGGTGAGGTCGGTATCGAAAGAGCCGAGGTCGGCAGCTCAGGGACGGTATCGTGGGTGAAGCGGGCTTCTCCCAAAGAGATAGAGACCCCTAGCTCGGTCAGTGCTGATGGATTGAAGTCAGGATACAAGGCGTAAACCAGAGCGTTCTCGGCGATTAGTTCTCCGTCGTCGTAGAAGTCAATCCGCGCCGCCGGGTTTGCCATCGGGTTGCTGTTCAGGTCGCCACCCGCACCGATGCTGTGGTTGGTGAAGTAAGAGCGAATCACCATCGAGTAAGCCGTATCGGGGAAGGGCGTTGCATCCTCAGTAATCGGGATTGAGAGCGGACCGTTCAATCGTGTTGCTTCACCATCGGTGATGTTCAGGCTGACCCGGACCGACTCCGGATAGATTTGTGAACTCTGATAGTTGGACAGCTCCTCGATGTAGCGATTGAGTTCCTCTTCCGGCGCGAAGATTAGCCGGAGTGACTGTCCCTCATCGGTGAACCACTGATAGATGCTTATTCCATCGTATTTGAAGGGATAGTTGACCTCTACGTATGCTGTTGGCGGAGCTCCCTGACCGTTTAGCTCCAGATCGGTATAGTAGTTCAGCACTTTGCCGGAGTTGGGGTCGATCACCGTTTCGAAGTCCACGGCGGTCAGCTCAAGCTCTGTTCCCAGCGAGATTGGCAGCATGATGCTCTGTCCCTCGAACAGGGTAATGTCCTCCTTAACCCCGGCAATCAGCTTAACCGAGCCAGCAATCAGGAAGAAGACCACGCCGAGGTGAAGGGCGGTCGATGCCCACCATGCCCAGCCTCCTTTGGTCGCCAGGGTCGCGCCGTCATCGCCACGCTGAACCTTCCAGCCACGCTTCTTCAGCCGGGACAGCACCCCACCAAGAAAGCGTTCCTGGTCTCCGCCAACCTTGAACTTCTGCTGGGCGGTAAAGCTGGCAGACGCCTTTCGCTTTGCTCTGCCCCCCCGACGCAGACGGTTGATACTGCACACCACCAGAGCCAGCGCGTACCACGCCTCCAGCATAAT
>JAIOSI010000134.1 GCA_021107695.1 bacterium | reverse complement strand
CTATTCGGAGATTATCGAGAGCTGCCCCAACACCCGCGTCGTCCTGACGACCGGATTTGGCTACGACCCGACCCATTCTCTGTTGAAAGCAAGAAAGGACGGCCTGGAGGCTGTCCTTTTCAAACCCTTCGAGCCAAAGGTCGTGCGGGATAAAATCATGGAACTGGTTGGCGAATAGGGGATTGTGCGATATTGTGAAACCTATAAAACTGACTCTTTACTCGGTTGCCGATTTGTAGGGACACGGCATGCCGTACCCCTACGGGGAACAAGTTTGCTCACAGTGCAAAACACTATCATAAAGGAGCGACCATGAACGTCAAGATTAAACAGGTTGACGGCATCACTCTGCTCGGCAAGGCTGACTCCTCGGTCTGGATTCCCATGGACGGTCCAGCGGATTTCGGTGGTTCCGATTCCGGTGTTCGTCCCATCGAGCTGCTGCTGATCGGTCTCGGCGGCTGCACCAGCATGGACGTAATCTCGATGCTGAAGAAGATGCGCCAGTCGGTAACGAACTTCGAGGTAGACATCACCGCCGAGCGGGGCGAGGAGCATCCCAAAGTCTTTACCGAGATCCATGTACACTACACCATCCACGGCAGCGGAATCGACAAAGCCAAGGTCGAGCGCGCCATTGAGCTTTCCGAGACGAAGTATTGTGGAGTCTCGGCGATACTCCGGGAAACGGCGAAGATCACCTCGGATTACGAGATAATAGAATAGCAGTGCAGTGCGCTGCACCACAGAACTGGGTTTCGCCCAGAACACCTTGATATCGCCCGCTCCCGTTGGTCGCTCACAGGTATGATTTTGACTCTGTAGGGGTACGGCATGCCGTGCCCTTTTCGTATACGATAAAAGGGCGGACACACAGGTCCGCCCCTACAAAATCGACAAGGTCGTGTAGGGACCGACCTTTAGGTCGACCCGCAGAATTGGTTTGGGATTAGGTTTCTCAAGAACAACAAAAAGGACGAAGACAAGCTTCGCCCCTACGTGATTGCTGCGTTGCCGCTGTTAGATGTGTAATGGTCTGCCCAGGGCGTCCAGTGCCGCTTCGCGAATCATCTCCGGCAGGCTGGGGTGGGCGTGGATGGTCTCGGCGAGCTGATGCAGGGTCAGCTTCTGCTCGCAGGCGAGGGCGATCTCGGCGATCAGATCACTGGCGTGAGGACCGATTATCCCGCCGCCGATAAGGCGATAGTCGCTGTCGGCAATCAGCTTGACGAAGCCGGTGGTATTGCCGGCGGCAAGGGACTTACCCAGCGCGCGATAGGGGAAGCGACCGACCACGGTCTCGATTCCGGCTTCCTTCGCGTCGGCCTCGGTCTGACCAACTCCAGCGACTTCGGGAATGGTGAAGGTACAACGCGGAATAGCTCCGTAGTCCACCCGTCCGGAATCGGTGATCATATGCTCCACGGCGACCTCGGCCTCGTAGCTGGCAACGTGAGCCAACATATGCCCGCCGACGCAGTCTCCGGCGGCGTAAACACCGGGGAGGTTCGTCCGCATTCGGTCGTCAACGATGATCGTCCCTCGCTCGGTCTTCAGCCCCAGCTCGGCAGCGTCAATTCCAGAAAGACGAGGTTTGCGCCCGGTCGCCATCAGCACCCGGTCGCAGTTCAGCAGCAGGTCATCATCGTTACCGTTATGAGTCAGCGTAACGGCGTAGCCGCCGTCGTCGCCCTCGTCAATCCCCAGTACCCGGGTGTTGGTATGGAGCTTGATCTTCGCCTTGCCGAGGAGCTTAGCCAGCTCCGCCGCCAGCTCGGCATCCTCAAAGGGTAACGCCTGGTCGAGCATCTCGACCACGGTAACCTGGCTGCCCAGGGCGTTGTAGATAGAGGCGAACTCCAGCCCGATGACCCCGGCACCGATGATTAGCAGATGCTTAGGAATCTCCGTAAGCTCCAGTGCCTCCTCGCTGGTCCAGGCAAGCTCGGTTCCGGGAACCGGAGGACGGCTTGGCTCCGACCCTGTGGAGAGCAGAATGTGGTCTGCCTTGACCCGTTCCTCGCCGGAGTCTCCCTGCCACGCCAGCACTCCCGGCTCCACCAGGCGACCGGTGGACTCAATCAGCCGTACTCCGGCGTTGCGGAGCAGTCCGCGAATCCCCGTTACCAGACGGCGGACGACATCGGTCTTGCGCTTACGCAGAGCCGCTATGTCAAAGCGCAGTCCCTCTAGCACCAGCCCTGAGCGTTTGAAGGAACGTTCGTTCAGCTCGCTATAGAGCGTGGCGGCGTGGACGAGGGTCTTTGTGGGGATGCAGCCGATGTTAAGGCAGGTTCCGCCGAGCCAGCGTTCCTCGATCAGGGTAACCTCGGCTCCAAGCTGAGCGGCGCGTAGCGCGCCGACGTATCCGGCAGGGCCGCCACCGAGAATGGCTATTCGAGACACAGCATACTCCTGAGATAGTAGTTTAGCTTCGTCCTCAAGCGCGGGTAAACTAGCACAGTAAGCGGCTTCTGTCAACGGTTGGGCTATAGCAGGAGTATGCGAGAGCGGTGATGAGCCGATGGTTACTTGAATAGCAAAACACTGACCCATTTTGGGTCAGTGTCCCATTATGGGTGATCTATTTTGGGTCAGTTGACCCAAAATGAGACAGTGAAAAGGGACAATCTGGTTTATTAGTAAAATGCCATATACAGCTTATACAAGAGGTTAGAAGATAGTTTTGGGGAATCACGAGTCTGGCACGGTTCTTGCGACATATATTGGGCGAGAGGCAATAATGCCTCTGAAACTGAGGTTCCGTTTACCTCACTAACGCTCGATGAAAGAAGGAGAAACGATGAAAAGGTTAACATTGTTCATGCTGATTATTCTCATTAGCTTCGTCCAATTGGCAACTGCCGATACTCTCGATCCAACCGATGATGCTTATACTGCCAGTTGGTCTCCCAGCAGCAACTTCGATGGCGGAAATTTACAATGTTATAAGTCAGGCTCAACTGAGGCATGGATCTGGATTTTATTCGATTTACCTGGTGCTGTTGTTGGAGAGACCTGGATTTACGATGGTGCTCATTTGTTGCTCTACATTTACGATTGTTACAATGGACAATCTTCTTCGGCCTACGTTTACGACGTGAGTGGTCCATGGCAAGAAGAAAGCATAACTCATGGTAGCAAACCTGGTCTCGGTCCTGAGAGTGGATATTCAACGGCTACTCAGGGGCAGTGGTGGGATTACAATGCCACTTACTTTCTCAGGGAGTGGTACTCATACGGCAGTCTAACCAACTATGGATTTTGCATAAAGCTCCTAGCTAATGAAAGGGGCTTCTGGGCTTACGACAGGGAGGACTATCACACAAATGAACGTCCCTATCTGGTTGTAGATTACGTTGTTGTAACTCCTTCTCACTTCGATCTCAGTGAACCAACAAATGGTCAAGTGATCAACGTTTACGACAGTAAAGATAACAGAGGGATGCTAGACAACGGTAGCAATTTGGATATATGTGAAAGTTATGAACCTGTAGTTGCCCATACTATTGATTTCGAGTGGGGAGCTTCAGCGACAAATGGTCCAGGTACAATCTCGTACCGTATCCAAGTGGATGATACTTCTGACTTTAGCTCCACCCCACTACTGCTGGATGTTGATGGCATAAGAACCAACAGCTACAGTCACGAGTTTGATTTTACGGAAGATGGTACGTACTACTGGCGAGTAACAGCCATCGAAAGTCAACTTGATGTGGAAACCGATTGCAACAATACGTTCTACTTTACGGTTGACTACGAGTGGATAAACATCGAAGAAACCACCTGGGGACAGATCAAGGCTCTGGAGAACTAGGCTGCTCTGAAGCCCATTTGAAGCAAGAAGCCGCCGAACATCCCGGCGGCTTTTACTATGGTTACTTTACTGTTGTCAGAGACTACCCCGTCAGGGTGATTCCTATCCGTCGAGTGACTTCTACCGCCGTCGCTGGCTCATAGGCCGCGCAGAAGGGCAGCGTCAGCCGCTCCCGTGCCAGTCGCTCCGTAATCGGCAGCTGACCCTCCCGACCACCGAGCCGCTCCCGATAGAGCCGCATCAGGTGCATGGGGTGATAGTGAACCGCCGTTGCCGTGTTCATCCGGCGCAGTGCCAGTGCCAGCTCGTCGCGGGAGAGCGGGCAGTCCTCGGTTATGCGAATTACGTAGAGGTGCCAGGCGTGGCGGTCGGTGGAGTCTTCGGCTGGTCGGGGCGGCAGCTCAATACCAGGCAGCCCGGTGAGGGCTTTATCGTAAGCCGCAGCCAGCTCTGCCCGACGGGCGTAGTTCTCCTCGATTCGCTTTAGCTGCGCCAGCCCCAGAGCCGAGGCGATGTCGGTGCTGTTGTACTTGTACCCCTGCTCGACGATGTCATAGCCGGGGCGACCGTCGGCAGCGTAGCGGTTCCAGGCATCGTGATCCATCCCATGGAGGCGCAGCCGCCGCACCCGCTCCAGCCAGTCCTCGTGCGGACTGAGCAGCATCCCGCCCTCCCCGGTGGTCAGATTCTTGTTGACGTAGAAACTGAAGGCGGAGGCATCGGCGAGGCTGCCCGCCCAGCCTCCCCGATGGCGGGTCTCCACGGCGTGGGCGCAGTCGTCAATCAGGTAGAGTCCGTGAGCATCGCAGATTCGCCGCAGCGCAGTCATCTCCGCCGGATAACCACCCAGGTGAACCGGCATCACCGCTTTGGTCTTCGCGGTGAGGGCAGCCTCGACGGCGGCGGGATCGAGGTTGCCGCTCTGTGGGTCAACCTCGGCAAAGACAGGGGTGGCACCTTCACGCAGCAGTACCTCGCCAGCGGCGGCGAAGGTCAGCGACGGGATGATCACCTCATCGCCAGAGCCAATTCCGGCAAGAATCACCGCCAGATGCAGTGCTGCAGTGCCACTGTTCACCGCCATTCCGGGTAGGGAATGCCCCTGATAATCGGAAAATGCCTTCTCGAACTCGGTGGTTCGCGGACCCTGGGTCAGCCAGCCGGAGCGTAGCACTGTGGAGACGGCATCCACGGCTTCCTCAGAAACACGGGGCGGGGAGAGATCAATCGGTTTATAGTCCATTTTTAATCCTTATCCAATCCAAAGAGGAGTTCATTATACATTACCCAGGACGGATTGAGAGCGTTGCGAAAATGGAGTTCAGGTCAGATTACTCGTTTCCTGGAAAGGGGCTTCAACCCCTTGCTGAGGTTTACGATTGCTCCAAGTCCGCAAGGGGCTGAAACCCCTTGTCTCATACACGAGGAATTAACACTTTCGCAACAATCCTCCCCTGCCTTATTGACGCTCAGGCAACAGTTCTCGGATTCGTCTTGCCGATTGACCAAAATCGTAGCACGATTTGGTGAAATCGTGCTATTGTAGTGCTACGGACATCGTGCTAACCTACCGCAACGCTCAGTTGGAGGAAAAATGGAAAAGCTCGCCCGTATTGGAATCACCCTCCCCGTCAAGCTGCTCAACCGCTTTGACGACGAGATCACCGCCTATGCCAACCGTTCCGATGCCATCCGCCACCTGATGCTAGACTATCTGGTCGAACGACAGTGGGAGGGCAACGAAACCGTGGTCGGGACGATCACCCTGGTTTATGACCACCACCAGACCGAGCAGCACGGCTCGCTGACCGACTTTCAACACCGTGCCGGAGAGATGATTCTCTCCACCCTGCACATCCACCTCAACCGCGATCTCTGCCTGGAGACCATCGTTATCCGGGGGCAGGCATCAAAGGTGCT
>JAIOSI010000310.1 GCA_021107695.1 bacterium | reverse complement strand
AACGACCTGTCGGGGATTCTGCGGAAGAAGCGGATGAAGCGCGGGGCATTAGACCTCGATCAGCCCGAAGCGAAGATAGTCCTCGACGAAGCCACCGGCGAGCCACTGGACATCCACCTGAAGAAGCACATCCCGACGCATTCGCTGATTGAGGAGTTCATGCTCCTCGCCAACGAGATTACGGCAAGGTTGCTGCAAGAGGCAAAAGGGTCGAGCATCTTCCGCATCCACGACAAGCCGAACCCCAAGGCTCTCGACCGGCTGGGAAAGTCGCTGAAGCACTTCAAACTGAGCTTTGACGGTCCATCGCTCAGCGATCCCGCCGGGCTTCAGGCTCTCATCGATATGCTCAAGGGTAAACCTTTGGAACGGCTGATTAAGTACATGCTACTGCGGAGTCTGCCTCGGGCCTCGTACTCGGTGAAGAACATCGGGCATTTTGGTTTGGCATCGCACTGCTATACTCACTTCACCAGCCCGATTCGACGCTTCCCCGACCTGATTGTTCATCGACAGATCAAGGCTCTGCACAATAAAGAAAGCTCTCCCATCGGTAAGGAGAGACTGCGAGAGATCGCGGCGCAGGTTACCGCCCGTGAGGAGATTGCCGAAGAGGCGGAGCGCGAAGCCGACAAGTATAAGAAGCTGGAGTACCTGACCAAGCGGCTGGGGCAGATATTTAAGGGAACCATCACCGGCGTAATCGCCAAGGGTCTGTTCATCGGGCTGGACAATCTCCTCGTCGAGGGAATGCTCGGCGTCGCCAACCTCACCGACGATTACTATCGCTTCGAAGAAGCCCCGGATCGTCTGGTAGGTCGTGGAACCGACAAGGTTTACAAGCTTGGTGACCGACTGAACGTCCAGGTGGTAAAGGTGGACCTCGGTACCGGGCGGATGGATCTGCTGCCCGAAGGGCTGGAGAAAACCAAGAAGCGTCAGGCGAAGCGGCGGATCAATCGTCCCGCTGGTCAGGAACCAAAGTGGAAGAAGTACGTAAAGAAGGGGCAGAAGAGTCGGAATCGTGGAGGCGGAAAGAAAAAGAAGAAATAGAAAAAACTGTCGATAGGTGATGCTAAACTCACTCACTTGCCGAGCAGCTTATTAATTTCCTCTAAGGAGTAGAGCCGTCCCTGGTTCATTCCCGGACATTCCTTCGCCTCGCATTCCCAGCTTATCTGACTTACCAGAATCTCTTTCCAGAAGGGATAGCTGCTGCACTGTTTGGGGCGGACTTCGTACACGGCGCACTGCCCGTCTGCATCAAGGAAAACGCAGTCGCCGTTACTGCGCTCGTTGAGGGAATAGGCAATCCCGCTCCGACACTGATCGAAGCTGAGGTGCTGCCCAACCCGGCGGCAGTACCGTCGGCGGAACTCCTCTTCGGTAAGCTCCAGAAATCCGGCGATTGCCGCCTGCTCCTCATCGGTCATCAAGACATGCCCGGCATCGCCGGCGCAACAGAGGCTGCAGTCATCCAGACAGCTAAACCGGAGACCACTGCTGTACCAGGGTTTTTTACGTTTAGGCATTATTGTATCCAACGAAGTGAAGGGAAGTTACCATGAAAAAGCTGCTGCCGTTCCTGCTGTTTGCTGTCCTGCTGCTCTCGGCGTGTAACGAGGTCGAGGTACCGGAGAGCTTCACACTGATTCTGGGTAGTGGGGGCGGCTATTCCCGCGTCGCCTACGTCCGTTATACCATAACCGCTGGTGATGGCGATACCGTTCCCTGGCACTACGAGTATGAGATGATCGACGGAACCGGGAATTCCTACGACAGCAAGATGAGCATCGAAGAGGCGAAGGCTCTCTACATCGTTCTGTTAGAGAACGACTTCGAGACTCTGGAGAATGTCTCTGCCGATTTCATCACCGACCTGACAACGGAGACCGTAACCCTGAAGAGCGGGGAACTGAACCATTCCTTCCGTGCTTATGGCTCCGGCTTGCTACCCGATAAGCGGCACTCCAACATCATCAGGGCGATTTTCGATAGCTGTCCGGTTCCCGAAGATTATTTGCCATTTTAGCCCGGTTTGTTGTCAGCAGGGCTTTCACAAGAAGCGTGCCACCGCCGCCCCTGCCTTTTTTAAGACGAACGACGAACATAGCCGCGCGGCATAACCAACTGTCGGTGAGGTAGTATCGCTCAACAACAGTCCACTATCAGGTGATTATCCTTGGGTTTTTGTTTTGTGGGGCGTATTGCAATACGCCCCTACGACAACGAAAAACCTCAGGAGCCGCAAAGCCCCTGAGGTTCAATCAACGTTTGTTTGTTTTTACCGTGGTATTAACCCTGGTTCAGACGCTGGACGTTGATAGCCTGTGGTCCCTTGGGGTGTTCTTCGATCTCGAACTCAACCTCTTCACCTTCAACAAGGGTACGATGACCGTTGCCACCGATTGCTGAGAAGTGAACGAAGACGTCGGGGCCTTGACCTTCCGGCTGCTGAATGAAGCCGTAACCCTTAGCGTCGTTGAACCACTTTACGATACCGCGCATATCCTATCCTTTTTCTTTACGCCCGACCAGTTTGTTAATACGCCTCATCCCAAAAACGGGTTTTGCGCTATGAGATCCCTTTGGTCGAGCGCGACTCGCATTTGAGTTCGCTTGTACAGGGACCGCTGTGGCTATGCAACCACGAAGCGGCGGGATAATAGCAGTTGGTCAGGGTGGTGTCAAGAACTATTTTGATACGAACACAAAAAAGATTCCCGTAATCCCAGAATCAAAACATTGCCTCGACAACGCCGGGCTGCTAACATCCCTCGACTGGTCAGGTTACGGTGACTTTGCAGGGGTGATTATATGCGCTACTTAGGAATAGATTATGG
Source organism: bacterium (assembly GCA_021107695.1). Lineage (GTDB taxonomy): Bacteria > RBG-13-66-14 > RBG-13-66-14 > RBG-13-66-14 > RBG-13-66-14 > JAIOSI01. The sequence goes on along the minus strand of JAIOSI010000310.1, from coordinate 1,347 downwards.
GGATAAGCGGATTGGTCTGGCTCTCAGCGATCCGGAGGGGCGGATTGCCACGCCCTTTACCGTCTATCAGCGACAGTCCTCGCGTATAGATGTCCGGGCGATCGCGCTGATTGCTGTTGAGCAGGCGGTGAGTGCCGTCGTGGTTGGTTTACCGCTTAGTGAAGACGGTGAAGAAAGCGTGTCTTCTGCAGCAGCCCGCGAGCTTGTCCACGAGCTTGCGAGTCATCTTCGCCTGCCAATTGAATTGCCCGACGAACGCTACACAACCCTGCGGGCAGAGAACACTCTACGGGAGCTGGGGCATGATGGTAGAAAGATTCGTTCGCGGGTGGATGCCTCCGCCGCCGCGATTATCCTCCAGGACTATCTGGACAGCGTGAGCGACTAGCCATCGTTACGGAGGCTGTCCGTCAGTCCACGAACCCGCCGCCGTTGCTCTCGCTGCTCGAATGACTTGTCAACCTCCCGCGCCAGCTCTGCCCCCAGCAGGATGATCGAGGCGAGGTAATACGCCCAGAGGCCGAGGACGACGAGGATAGTCAGCATTCCGTAATAAACGCCAGGTTGGCTGAGGTTGCCCAGATAGAAGGTGAAGAGCAGCTTCGCCGCCTCGAAGAGAACCGCTGTTACAATTGCGGCGATTAAACCAGCCTGAGGGCGAACATGAACTGTCGGCACGACTCGATAGAGGATATAGAAGAAAAGTAGGGTCAGCACGTAAGGAATCAACAGGAGTAGAAAGCGGCTGAATCCGCCCATTCCGGCGGTGAGTCTGGCGATAATTCCGGTTCCCACGGTTCCGGCAAGCAGGAAGATTAGCATTCCCAGCAGCATTGCCAGGGCCACCAGACGTCCCTCCCACCAGCGACGCTTGCGCCCGTTCCCGCCCCAGATGTAGTCAATTCCCCGCCGGATAGCGTTTGTCAGTCGGCTTGCCAGCCAGAGCAGTGTAACGAGTATCAGCCCGATGCTGAGTCGACTCTTCACCAGGCTGCCGATTAGCTCGTCGAAGAAATCTCCGGCGGTGGGGACGATATTGCTCACAAAGCTGGCAAGCTCGCCCTGCGCCGCGCCGTCGGAGCCGAGGAAAAACCCCAGCACACTTACTCCCAGCAGAAGTAGCGGGACCAGGCTGATACCAAGATAGAAGGCGATTCCCGCCGATGCCAGCGGTCCGTTATGTTCGCCAAAGTGGCTCTTGCCCACCCGCCAGAGCAGCCGCCCCAGCGTCCTGGTTCTTTTCAGCGTTTCTTTCCATATTCGTTCAATGATTGTTTTGATGTCTGGCATCAATACCTCTCAATAAACAGCACTCAAACAGGCAACAGGTTAGCACAATTAACGGTT
>JAIOSI010000130.1 GCA_021107695.1 bacterium | reverse complement strand
GGCAGAAGGCCGCCCTCTGGATTGCCCTCGCCCTGATGCTCGCCAGCGGGGTTACGGCGTTCTTCTTCGAGGTCTGGCCTGCCCTCGCCGGAGCCGCGGTCAGCCTGCCCCTCTTCGCCTTGGCTCTATCGGGTAAGAAGAAGTGGATCAAACTCAGTTACATGGGGGCGACGGCACTCTATACGCTGATCGCCGCTGGTCTCTTCGCCTGGTTCCTGCCCTTTGTGGTGCTGGTGGTGCTGCTGACGAGGTACTACTATCGGAAAAAGTTCGGCATGAAATACCCGTAGGTTTTTGCGAATGCTATGTTTAGGCTGTGGACAACTCTACCTATTCTTTAATAAACCGTGGAGACTGTTAGTTGATGTGTCGCAAATAGGAGGGTATGATGTGCGAATTGACAATAGAGGATCTCTTTCAAGAGCTAAAGAGAGTAGATGCTATACACCATGATTCAAGAGAAGCACGATGGCATGAGTTAATAGAAAGTGGCAAGTTTGTTTGGATATTTGATGACTCGAAAGGAAAGATTAAAAAGGATAAGAGTAAGTGTCCTGAACCGTTTCTTTTTCTAAAAGATGCTCTTTCGTCATATATTTTTGATTTTGGATTATCGGCGATCTCAACTTGTATTTTTGCAATTAACCTCATTACACATGAACTACTCTTAAAAAAATTTGGGGCAGGTGCGGTCTATGAGGTTGAGGCGGGGAGACCAAATGATGAGAAACCTTTGGGGAAAATGTTCCAGACTATCAAGGATAAGAATGGCACCCTAAAGCTACCACAGGGTGTTATTTTTAAGCTTGATTATCTCAAAGAAACACGAAATACTTTTGCACATCCTAGCCATAAAGGGGGTGGCAATATATTTAAAAATTCAGGACCCAAATTGGATATACTTGATTTCTTCGGGGCTACATTAGATCATTTGAATGCTTGCTACACAGCAATTACCAACAAGTAGCCGACTGGTGATTCGGGCCGACCTGAAGGTCGGCCCCTACGTAAAGGCAAAAAGGAAGGACGGCACAAGACCGTCCTTTTCTTATCGCAACTGTCGAGCAGCCCCTACGGTTCCAGGCGTTTGATTGTCCGGGGGAAGGGGATCGTCTCCCGGATGTGGTGAACGCCGCCGAGCCACTGCACCAGCCGCTCCAGCCCCAGCCCGAAGCCGCCGTGGGGGACGGTTCCGTACTCCCGGATGTCGAGATACCACTGGAAGGCGCGGCGGTCGAGCTTATGCTCATCAATCCGCTTCAGCAGAAGCTCCGAATCGTGGATGCGGATGCTGCCGCCGATGACCTCGCCGTACCCGCCGGAGGCGATCAGGTCGTCGCACTGGACGTAGGTATCGTCGTCGGGGTCGGGCTGCATGTAGAACGCCTTGATCTTCGCCGGCCAGCGTTCCACAAAGACCGGCACGCCGTACTCCTCGGTGAGCTTGGTCTCGTGGGGCGCGCCGAAGTCATCGCCCCAGGTAAGCGGCTCGCCGAGACGCTCCAGCTCTTTCAGAGCCTCGTCGTAGGTCAGGCGGATGAACTTCTCGTCCCGCGCCTTTTCCAATCGGCTGATGACCTCTTCCGCCGTCTCTTCGCCAGAGTCCTCGCCCTGCCTGGCGTGGATCTGCTCAATCAGCTCGGCATCGTTTTCCAGAATCCGACCGACCACCGACTTGATCATCCGGCTCTGGAGGTCAATGTTGCCATCCTGGGTCTGCCAGGCGACCTCCGGTTCCAGCATCCAGAACTCGGTCAGATGCCGCCGGGTGAAGGACTTCTCTGCCCGGAAGGTCGGACCGAAGCAGTAAACGCTGCCCAGTGCCATGCAAGCTGGCTCTACGTAGAGCTGCCCGGACTGGCTCAGGTACGCCGGACGACCGAAGTAGTCCAGCTCGAAGAGGGTGCTGGTGCCTTCGCAGGCACTGCCGGTGATGATCGGGCTGTCGATGCAGGTGAAGCCGTCTTTGTTAAAGAAGTCCCGCAGGTAGAAGATTGTCCGGTCGCGCAGGCGCAAAATCGCCCGCTGCCGCTCGGTGCGGAACCAGAGATGGCGGCGGTCGAGGAGGAAGTCAACGCCGTGTTCCTTTGGCTGAATCGGGTAGTCGTTAGAACCCTCGCCGACCAGCTCAAAGCCGGTAACGGTAAGCTCAAAGCCCGACGGCGCGCGTTTGTCTTCCTTCACCACGCCGATGACGATTGCCGAGGACTCCGTGGTAACGGCGGCGGCGGACTGGAACTCCTCCTCCGGCATCTCGTTAACGTGTGCCACCCCCTGGATGGTTCCGCTGCCATCGCGTAACTGCAAGAACGCCAGCTTCTTGCCGCTGTTACGACGATTATAGACCCACCCCTTGATGGTAACGGTCTCTCCCCCGTACTTCGCGATGTCCCTGATCAGGATGTCTTTGGTTGGGCTTTCCATTCCACTCCTCAACTCCCCCAGCCCCCTCATCTTGAGGGGGCAGCAGAACACCTTGTTGAACCTGTAGTTTTCTGTGAATCAGCTGGCAGGACAATCCCGCCACCGAGCGAAGGATTATACAGGATAATGGCTAACAGTAAAAGGGCAACGCTTGTTAGCATTGCCCTGATTACCAAACCAGGACACGGCGTGCCGTACCCCTACGATGGTATCAATCTTAGGGTTATTTTTACAGGTTTTGTAGGGGCGAACCTTGTGTTCTCCCTTTTTGGATTGCTAGCCCCCCATCCCAGCCTTCCCCCCAGAGGGGGGAAGGAGAAAGGGTTAAGCGACCAGCGGAAGGCAGCATGATGCTGCACCCACTGCTGACCTTCGGTCAGAAAACCTCGAACATTTTCCTGACTACAAAGCTGCTTAGTTGAGCGACCAGCGGGAGGCAGCATGATGCTGCACCCATTGCTGACCTTTGGTCAGAAAACCTCGAACATTCTCCTGACTACAAGGCTGCTTAGTTGAGCGACCAGCGGGAGCGAACGACCTCATGGTGTTCTGGGCGAAGCCCAGTCCTGTGATGCAACGCACCGCGTTGCGGTTGACCTATAGGCGATGCTGTTCTAAACTTCGGAGATGAAAATTAAACAAATAAGCGTTCCTTTATCGGGCGAGCAGACGGGGCTGGAAGGCTCCAAACCGCTGGGGTTGTATCAACGGCTGGGGCTAATTGCTCTCGGCGTGGTGCTGTACGTCGTCGCCTTCCCCAAGTACGGCTGGTTCGTTACGGGTTGGATTGCCCTGGTGCCGCTCTTCGTGGCGAGCCGGGGGGTCAGCCCCGGGCAGAGCTTCCGCTACTACTTCGTCTATACCTTCCTGGTAAACGTCGCTGGCTTCTACTGGATGGCGCCGATAACCGCGCCGGGGTTCGTCATCAGTGCAATGCTGATGGCGTTGTACTCCGGGCTGGCTGGCGTGATTGTCGCCGTGGTGCGGCGGGAGCTTCCCCGTGTGCCGTACTGGCTGGTCATCGCCCTGGCGTGGGGAGCGACAGAGTACCTGAAATCTCAGGGCTTCTATGCCTTCCCCTGGCTGGCGTTGGGATACTCGCAGGCGCGGAATCTCTGGGCGGTGCAGACCGCTTCGCTCTTTGGAGTTTACGGGGTCTCGGCGGCGATAATCGCCGTCAGCGCGTTACTGACCGAGGTGATTCACAAGCTCCGGCTGCGCCAGTGGAAGCAGGCTCTGCTACCCTGGGGTGCGGTGGCTCTGGGAATCCTCCTTGTCGTTCATATCGGCGGGCTGTTGCCTCTGGAGGAGCCGAGCTATTCCGAACGCCCGGTAGTGGCGGGGATCATTCAGGGCGGCATCGCCCAGGACATCAAGTGGGATTACGAGTTCCGCTCCACCGGAGAGACCTATCGCGCTTACGAACGACAGGTGGATAAGATACTTGAAGAGACAACCCCTGACCTGATCATCTGGCCGGAGTCCTCGGCAAGCTGCGTACTTTCGCAGACCCCGGCGTGGCAGGACAGGGTGAAGGGCATCATCAATCGCTCCGGTTGTCGGCATCTGGTCGGAACCCAGGAGCGGCTGTACACCGACGACGGCGACGAGCTGCATCACAACGCGGCACTGCTGATGGAGCCGGGCGGCGGAGTGGTGGAGAGCTACTACAAGATGCACCTGGTACCCTTTGCCGAGGTCATTCCCTTTGGCGAAGACCTGCCGATTATCAGGGACATGATCAAGCGTGCCAGCAACTTCGACCCCGGCACCCGAATGCCCCTCTTTACGGTAACTCCGGGGCGTGGAGCAGAGGAGTGGCCGCCAGTTCCCATTGAGGTAGAAACAGACGGCGAGGCTGAAGAGACCGAAGTAGAGGAAGTAGAAAAGGTCGAACCGCTGATAGTCTTCCGTTCTCCCTGGATGCCGGAAGAACACGAGCCGTACTATCCACCGGAGGTAACGGCATCGAATCTGCCGGTTCCGCCGCTGCCTGGTGAGGTCGAGCTGGCGAACTTCGGTCTGCTGATCTGCTTCGAGAGCATCTATCCGGAGATGGGGTTGGAGTACACCCGCCGAGGGGCTGACTTCCTCGTGGTAACCACCAACGATGCCTGGTTCCGGCAGAGTGCCAATCCCTATCAACACGCCGAGATTTCCGTCCTTCGCGCTGTGGAGAGCCGGGTTCCGCTGCTCCGGGCTGCCAACGCCGGGGTGAGCCTCTGGATTGACCCCTGGGGACGTATGCACGATGAAACCACGCTGGACAGCGAAGCGGCGATTGTCGTCAGGGTTCCCGAAGCGGCGGGGCCGACGGCATATATGTTCTGGGGAGACCTGCTGCCACAGCTTGAGCTGGCGGTAATAATCCTCCTAACCCTCTACGCCGCCTGGCTGATGCTGCGGCGACGCTTCCGTCGAAACCGAGAGATAAAACGCTTAAAGAACTGATTTTCTTAACCAACGGGGAAGACCATGAAAAGCTTTGGACTACTGACTGTCGCGCTGATCCTGACCGGATTGCTTCTGCTGACCGGCTGTGGCTCCGGGATCAGCGACGAGGCATATGTCGAGATCATCCTGGAGAAGACCAGCTACATGCTCGATGACGGGCTGACCGCTGAGGTTGCTCTGGAGAAGGCTGCTGCGAACCATCAGGTTGAGGTCGATGACGTCCTGGACTTTGAGCAGGGGCTTGCCAACGATCCCGAACGCCTCGCCAACATCGCCGAGCGGATTATGGAAGAGTCCACCGAGATGCGCGAAGCCTTCATCTCCTACTACTCTCAGGCTTTACCGGAGGCGGAGGTCGCCGAAGATGTCAAGGTTGTTGTTCCGACAGGTCAGCCAGCCGCCGAGGTCTCGGAGGGCGAGGAGCTGACCGACGAAGACGCAGAGGTAGTAGAGTCCACCGAAGAGGTTATCATCGACGCGGTAGTTGAAGAGCCAACTGCCGAAACTGTTGAGGGGGAGTAATGAAGCGGTTTACGATAATCGCCCTGGCACTGGCGTTTCTGCTGGCGGCTGGCTGCGGCAGCGGTGAGCTGACCAGCGAAGAGTATCTTGAGATT
>JAIOSI010000172.1 GCA_021107695.1 bacterium | reverse complement strand
TTTGACGCAGTGAAGGTATAAAAATTTTCCTCTGATACACCGCTACTTGTAACCATAAACCCAAGTGAGGTTTTTACTTTGACGTTAATTTTTCCCTGCCTGATTTGTCTAACGAGTGTGATCGTCGCAATAACGGCACCATAAAGTGCCATGATAGCAATGATAATGTCTGTTAATCGAATTGTAATCATTAATGCTGCTCTCTATTGTGACTAAACTTTATCAGCCTTGTTAAAGAATCTGACCCAGCTTTAGTCCGCCGAAGAGTGCCGCCACACCGAGAAGATTGTGCAGGGCGATGTTACGCAATGCCAGCAGCCAGCTGCCGCCCTCCAGCAGCTGGATGGTCTCCAGCACGAAGGCAGAGAAGGTGGTGAACGCCCCGAAGAAGCCGATCAGGAGCAGAGTAAGGGTTTGCGGCTCGATCTTCAGCCGCCCCTCCGCCAGCCCCAGCAGCAGCCCGACCAGTAGGCAGCCGACCAGGTTCACCACCAGCGTACCCCAGGGGTACTCCTTCTCGATGATTGACTCCGCCAGGCTGATCAGCCCGAAGCGAGCCAGGGTTCCCACGGCTCCGGCGAGAGCCAGCCACGATACCTTTACGATGAGGGTCATTTGTCGGCAACAACCTTTACGTAGGTTCACAAAGGGCGCAGGCCAATCTTATAGATCAGGCGCGCCCTACAATTGCTTCGGTGGTATTTTGTCATTCGGCAGTTTTTGACTTTAAGGCAAGGGGGTTCAACCCATTGTGAAAACAAAATACTCCCCACACCTGCAGGGGGCTAAAGCCCCTTGTCTCTGGCAGACTAAACCTGTATTCGCTCCCATATAAATTGAAAACTGAGACTATTTCAGTACTGCCTCGCGGAGGTACTTCGCAGCATCTTCGGGGCGGGTCGGGTTGATGTAGAACCCCGTCCCCCACTCGAATCCTGCCACCTGGGTCAGCTTGGGCATAATCTCGATATGCCAGTGGTAGGCGAGGAGGTCGGTACCACGGCAGTTGACCGGGGAATTGTGAATCAGGAAGTTGTACGGTGGGTCGCCCAGGGTTACAGAGAGGCGTTGCAGGGTCTCACGGAGGAGGGCGGTAAGCTGGTTGAGGTCGTTGTCTCGCTCGAAGAAGGGGCGGTGGTCTTTGGGCAGCAGCCAGGTCTCGAAGGGAAAGCGGGGGGCGAAGGGCTCGATGGCAATGAAGCTGTCGTTCTCGCAGACAACCCGCCGCCGATCCTGCCGCTCCTGGGTGATTAGATCGCAGAAGACGCAGCGTTCCTTCCAGCCGTAATAGACCCGCGCTCCGTTTAGTTCCTCGCTGACCCGCTTGGGGATAATCGGCGTGGCGATGAGCTGGGAATGGGAGTGGTCGAGGCTGGCTCCCGCCGCCCCACCTTCGTTCTTAAAGACCAGAATGTAGCGAAAGCGGGGATCGCGAGTCAGGTCGCTGATGCGCTCCCGGTACGCCTCCACCACATGGCGGAAGTTCGCCAGCGAAAGCTGGTGCAGGCGGGCATCGTGATCTGGGGTTTCGATGATGACCTCATGGGCGCCGACCCCGTTCATTCGGTCGAACATCCCCTCGCCCCGGCGGTTGAGATCACCATCTATCCGCAGGGCGGGGAACTTGTTACCTACCACCCGAGTCTGCCAGCCCGGTGTGTCCGGCTGCGTTCCGTCCTCCCGCACGCAGAAAATCTCCGGCGGGGTCATTCCTTCGTTCCCCGGGCAGAAGGGGCAGCTGGCATCGGTCGGTTCTTCAGCCTCGTGGATGAAGTCCAAGGGACGCTTCCCCCGCTCCGAGGAGATAATCACCCAACGACCGATCACCGGGTCTCGTCGTAATTCAGGCACCTCAACCCCCTCAACTCCCCCATCCCCCTCATCTTGAGGGGGCAGACTTGCGATTAACCTGCACGAAACGAAGAACGTTCATTCCCGCGTTTGAGCAAGTCCTCCGCTGACCGGGGAGGCAGAATTGCGATAGCATCCCTGACAGGTCAAACGAAGCGGGGCGTATTGCAGCAATACGCCCCTATAGGTACAGCTCCTGCCTGTTAATACTCCTCACCCAGGGGTGAAGGGATTCGTAACCAACCGTTACTCAGCGTCTTCGGTTGTTTCTTCAGTAACATCGGCTTCTGCTACCTCTTCTTCGGTCTCAACCTCCGCGCCCAGAGCGGCGGCTCCCTCTTCGGGAGTCGAAACCTCCACCAGTTCGACCTCCATCGGAATCAGGTCAATCAGCGAGGTTTCGTAGTAACCGGTGGTCAGCATGTTCTCCGCCAGCAGGACGAAGCGATCTTGCTGAATCGCATCTTCCTCTTCACCCTCGGCGGGTTGTCCAAGCTCCACAATCTCTTCGAGGAGAGCCTTGGACTCCGCGCTCTTACCCTGCCAGGCGAGGATCTTTGCCATCTCCAGCTTTGCGGCGAGAACAAGGTGATTGCCCTCTTCGGCGGCGATGCCCTCGTAATGGTTGTAGGCTTCATCAAGCTGCCCACGCTCCAGCAGGATAGAACCCAGCGTGAAGGCGGACTGGCGGGCAAGGACCGGGAACTCACTGGTCGAAGCCAGGGTCAGCTTCTCTTCCGCCTGGTCGAGATCGCCCAACTGCAGAGCGCAGATGCCAACGTACATGGTGGCAGAATCGCGATCGAAGTCCGACCCCGGATTGAGGGCGACTTCGTTCAGGATTACCAGTGCTTCGCTGATACCAGCGGTGATCTCCTCCGGCGAAGCAGGAATCTGCACCGGCTCGGCACCTTCAATCGGCGAAGGCACGTAGCGGGGCATGAAGGACATGTTGTAGGTTGCCATCCCCAGGGCAAGCTGGTACGAGGTCGGCGATTCCGCCGGACCGCCCATAAAGAGGAAGACATAAACCAGCGCAGCGACTGCGATAATACCAACGATCAGCCCGATAACCACAGTGCGCCGCTTACGGGCATCGAGGAGATCGGCTTCGTCGTACAGCTCGTGGAGGTGTTTTTCCTTCTCGTTGCGGTAGGTCTCGTTCTGCTTTTCTGCCATGTTGTCAAAGCTCCTGGTGAGAATCGGGTATTCGGGGGGTAGAATGTTCCGTTTCTGTCAATAATAAAGCGTAACCGTACTCCCTCTCTCCCTTGGGGAGAGGGCTGGGGTGAGGGGCTAACGCCAATGGCTTTAACCTGCCCCTGCGGCTTAAATCTTATCCAGTCCCTGAAGCAGGTAATCGCGCCCCAGGCGGACGTAAATCTCGGCGTGCTGCCACTGTTTCTCACGCTGTTTCGGGGTGAGTTCCCTGACGACCTTGCCGGGAATGCCCATCACCACGGCCCCGGGGGGAATGACCTTCCCCGGCGAGACCACGGCTCCGGCGGCGATCAGGGCACCATCGCCGATAACCGCGCCGTTGAGGATAATCGCCCCCATGCCAATCAAGGCACCATCGCCAATGGTGCAAGCGTGGATGACCGCGCGATGTCCGATGGTTACGTTCTTGCCGATAACCGTCGGCTGACCGTCGTCAACGTGGACGACGGTGAGGTCCTGGATATTGGTGTTCTCGCCGACTTCAATATGGGCGATGTCAGCCCGCAGGGCGCAGCTATACCAAACGCTGCTGCCCGCTGACAGGCGCACATCGCCGATCAGGTCGGCACTGGGAGCGACGAAGGCTCCATCGTCAATCCGGGGCGAGAGGTTGCTGTAGTCGTAGAGTGGCATGAGGCTCCTGCTCAGAAAACATTCAGGCGCAGGATTTTACCCCCCGATGCCAGCAAAGTCAACGACTACAGGGCGAGCTACTGTGGTTTCTTAGAAGATGAACTCTACTCCAAGACTATAGTATGGCCAGTGGTAATGACCACCCGGTCCTACATCAGCGTATGGTCTGGTGAAGGAAACTCCGACTTCGCCCAGCAGACTGAGATAATCATTGAACTCAATGTCTAAACCAAGGTTTGCCGAAATTGGACCACTGCTCGCATCGTCTAATACTGTATTGAACGTGAATCCCAGGTAAACAAACCACGCCTGAAGGGTCAGGTTGCCTCTGAGTGAAAAATACGTATCATTGTGGTAGATGTCGTGAATATCTACCACTCGGTTGTTAAGCTCACCTCCCAAAGAAAAACCCAGATAAATTGGCAAATCGAAGAAGGCTATATTGGTTTTCAGGTTAAGGTTTAGGTTGAGAAGCGAATCAGATTCCCCCGAGGAGTAATCGCCTTTAAAACCGAGGGAAAAGTTATCAAACAGACCGTATTCCACACCTAAGCGAGCTGCCACGTACCCAGTGTATAGCCATATAGCATGCATAACACCACCGGCTGTTACTCCGAAGCGACCAGCGTCCACTATCCGCGCCGATTCCAGTTCATAAGAGCCAAAGCTCGCGACCGCAGACAGAACAACCAGCAAGACAATGAGGTAGCGTATGATTAGCTCCCTGTGTGAATGAGAATGACGCAATACTAGCACCGAATAGTTAAAGCGTCAACATCATTCAGATAATACATAATTCCCGCTTGCTAGGGGTAATAAAAAGGCAGGCTCAATGAGCCTGCACTATTTTTCTTTTGGCTTACTTACTGTCTTGTTCTCGATTCAGGCTGCGCCGCGCGCCACGGAGTTCGTTGCGCAGCTGCTCAACCTCACCCTCCCGCAGCTTGCGCCACTTACCCGGAGCCAGATTGCCTATCTCGATGATCCCGAACTTCTCCCGAATCAGCCGCACCACCTTATAGCCCAACGCCTCGCACATCCGCCGAATCTGCCGATTGCGACCCTCGAAGAGGTCGATCAAAAAACGACTGCGGTCGGGAGTCCGCTCCACCAGCTTCACCCCCGCTGGCAGGGTGATGCCATCCTCCAGCTCCACACCCTCGGCGAGCTTGCTGAGAGCGGCATTCGAGACGTTGCCCTGCACCGTTACCCGGTACCGCCGGACGACGTGATAGCGTGGGTGGAGCAGCTTTGCCGCCAGATTGCCGTTGTCGGTGAGCAGCAGCAGCCCCTCGCTCCGTCGGTCGAGCCTGCCCACCGGAAAGACCCGATGGGGGAAGTCTTTCAACAGCGAGCGAAGGTCTGAGCGTTCCCGCTCGTCATGAAGGCTGGTGATGACCCCGCGAGGCTTGTAGAGCAGTAGATAGTGGAACCTCTTCGGCACCTATAAGGGTTTACCATCAACGGTAATTCGCTGGCGGACAGGGTCGGCGGACTGACCGATCTTTGCCAGCCGTCCGTCCACCTTGACCTTACCAGCACGGATCAGCTCCTCGGCGGCTCTTCGACTACAGATCCCCGCCCGGGCGATAAGCTTTTGCAGACGCTCACTCATGCCGCCATTATAACAGGCAACGCGGTGCGTTGCATCACAGTTTCGCGATTAGACAGACTCAGGTTTCATAAAAACAGCCACGGTCATCCGCTCACGATGGTCGCTTACAAATCTCGTTTTGTAAGATAGACTTTTTCAAAATGTTCCGACCGAAGGTCGGTGGTGGGTGCAGCATCATGCTGCCGCCAGGCGTTGCACCTTGCTTACGCAATTAGGTCGTGAGAATGGCTAATGTGGTAGATATTGCGTGGTTTGTGTAGGGCGGGTATTTTAATGCCCGCCGGAAAATCAAAAATAGATCCCCATTAGCCGCCCTGCCCCTCACCCTAGCCCGTGGGACGAGTCCCCTCCCCAGTGGGGAGAGAGAGACAGGACTAAGATTCGCAAGATTTTGTAGGGGCGGACCTGTGTCCGCCCTGC
>JAIOSI010000169.1 GCA_021107695.1 bacterium | reverse complement strand
TTATTCGTCAGATGGAGAGCGAAAATCGCTACGACCAGCTGGAGGCGATGGCGCGGCGGGACTTCATCTCGGCGATGGATGCCTATTCCCGCGGTGAGGACTTCTTCGACAAGGCGGAACGCTCCGACCGCCGCAGCGAGACCGACCAGGCGAACAGCTATCGTTCTCAGGGCAGAGACAAGTACGAACAGGCGGTGGAGGAGATGGAGTTCATCGACCGCTACTACAAACACTTCAGCCGGCGCGGCGACCTCCTCTTTATCTGGGGCGATTCCCTCTTTAAGCTGGAGGAGTACCACGACGCCAAGAATATCCTCCGGGATCTGATCAGCGAGATATCCTCGTACACCAAGATGGGCGATACCCTGCTGACGCTGGGTGAGTGCTATTTCGCAACCGAGGACTACGACGACGCGGCACAGTACTACGAGCAGGTCGTGGCAAAATACTCCGACCTGCGCAGCACCTATAAAAACGCGATGAAGCGGCTGGAGTGGATCAATTATTACTGGGGAATCCGCGAGTTCGAGTACGGCAACTATGCCAAAGCTCTGGGGCATTTCCAAAGCCTCCTCGATGTTTACCGCAGCTTTACCGATGTCCCCGAAGCGATCTTCTACGTGGGCGAATGCTACTTCTTCCTCGATGAGCGGGAGGACGCCCGGGTTCGCTACGACACCATCAAGACCAAGTACGCCGACACGAAGCACCTCGGAGCCTCTCTTTCCCGGCTGGAGGAGCTGGCGCAAATGTACTTTGACGAGGCGTTGAAGAATTACACCAAGGAGTGGTTCTTCCAGGCGGCAGATAAGTTCGAGTACATGGCAGACCGCTACAAGGAGTACAGCCGCCTCGACGAGACGCTTTACCTCTGGGGCGATGCCCTCTATCGGGAGGAAGACTTCCAGGGCGCGCAGGCTCCACTGCTGCGCTGCCGCAAGGACTTCCCCGACAGCTCCTGGACGCTGTACTCCCTCTACACGCTCTCGCACATGCGCTACAAGCGGGAACGCTTTAACGAGGCAGTACGGTTCTATCAGGAGCTGGCGGGCAAGAGCGGCTTTAGCAGCTTTGAGTACAACGATGCCGCCCGCTACGTTTCCGGCATGAGCTACTATCGGCTGAGTAAATATTCCTCCGCCGTGGACATCGTCCAGGGAATGAGCGGCAGCGGCGAATACGCAATCTACGGAGCCTATCTGGAGGGACTCTGCCTGGTCAAGCAGAACAAGCTCGTCGCGGCGATTGAGTCATTCAAGAAGATGGCAAACGCTCCGACCTACTCCGACGCAACGGAGCGACTCAACGGGCGCGCCCATATCATTCTGGCGTATCTGTACCAGCGGCAGGGCGATACCGATGCCGCCTGGGTGGAGTACGATAAAATCTCCACCTCCGATGTAGAGAACTGGGACGATGCCCAGGTCGGCAAAGCGTACATTCTGGTACGTCAGGGCGGGCAGGACAACTACAACCAAGTCTATACGATGATGAACACCCTCCTCGGCCGGCTGCCCGATACCGAGATGGCACCGGATGCCAGCATCCTGATGGGCTACTGCCAGATCCAGGAGGGCGACTACGAAAAAGCGATTGACACCTTCGCCGATGTAGTGAACAGCTACAGCATCGCCCGGGACAGCATCAACACCAACCCCGATTACCAGCGGCTGGTTGAGGCAATTGACGAAGAGCTGAAGTACGTCAACTCGATCATCACCCACGAGATCAAAGACATCCGCAACTCCGGCGGCGCGACTCTCTTCCCCGATGAGCTTGCCGAGGCAGAGGCGGAGGTGCGGGAGATGCTCTCCGCGATTACCGAGCTGCAGACCTTCATCTCCGGGCGGGACATCATCGGGCGAGACATTACCGACGATGCCGAGTTCTTCCGCGCCTACGCCTCCTTCGCGCACAAGGAAGCTACCCAGAGCGAGTTTGATGAAGTCAAGATGCGCTACAGCGAGGAACAGCAGCGGATTGCGGCGGCGAGCCAGGAACTGGAAGAGAACCGCGCCGTGGTCGCTGCCGATGCCGAGGGGCGAACGGTTGATGCCGACTACGAGGTGAAACTGGCAGAGCGAGAGGCTCTCATTGCCGAACTTAGCAGTGCGCATCTTGCGGAGTTTGAAGGCTTTGTAACGACGGAGGAACAGGCGGCAGCCGAGGAGGCTGAGTTCGCCGATGGTGAAGAGATAGAGGGAGAAACCGACGGTGAGTCTGGTGATGATTCTGCCGAAGAACCAGCAGATGAAGAATCGACCGATGAAGAATCCTCCGAAGAGCTGGTTGACGGCGAGTCTGACGATTCAACCGCTGAGGACGAGGCTGACTCAGACGCTGACGACATCGAAGAGCCGGTAGAGGAATCGGTTGAAGACGGTAGCTCTGAGGAAACCCCCGAAGAACCTGTTGAAGAAGAACCGATTGAGGACGACCCGGCGGACGAAGAACCTGTCGACGATTCAGCTGACTCTGAAGAAGAGACATCGTAGTCCTGACCAGTTGAGATTTTTACCCGCAGGGGCGAATCTTGTATTCGCCCTTTTCATATTTGACCCGTGGTTGCCCCTGTTCATATTCAACAGAGGGCGGACACACAGTTCTGCCCCTACCAGCGTATTCTAAACAAACACAAGGTGTTTACGTAGGGACCGATCTTCAGGTCGGCCCGCAAAATAGGTATGGATGAATCCCCTCCCCAGAGGGGAGAGGGTAGCAAAAGACGATTGTTCTATCTCAAGGTGTTCTGGGCGAAGCCCAGTCTTGTGATGCAACGCACCGCGTTGCAAAGGGCGAAGCTTGTCTTCGCCCCTGCGAGATTAAAGCCACCCCAACCGGGGTGGCTCTTTTTTTATCTGACACAATCATCGCCCAGCCCTAAAAACGTAGCTACTTTCTCATATGCGAGGCTGCCGCCTGATTGGAAGAATGTCCGTAATCCTAATGAACACCCGTCGTTACAAGATAGTCAACTGTTTCAGCCAAGCCGGACGCTACGCAACAAAGGTATTCGGGTAAAAGTTTTTGGAGGCGGCACCCGGACTCGAACCGGGGATAAAGGATTTGCAATCCTCTGCCTTAGCCGCTTGGCCATGCCGCCGTGGTCGCGCGAAGAGGGGGTATTTTAGAGCGATGGGCGGAAAATGTCAAGTTATCCAAAGGTTGAGTGAGAAGAGCGGAGCAGGTATAATGGCGGTGTGTACTTTTCTCTGAAGGGTAAAAATGATGATCAGCTTCATGTTGCTGTTTGTGATGTCCCTGGGCTTTGGAACTGGCGAGAGTGTAGAGGATGTTTGGGAGCAGATGGGTGAGCTGCCGGAGAGTTCGGAAATGGCTCTCTCGGCGACGGAGATTTCTCTGGATTATGACAAGCTGGAAGCGATGATGGGCGACGAGCTTGACATGATGATCGCTGAATGGCCGCCGGAGGACTTCCCGCCGCCGCTTCAGGAGTACAGCCTGGAAGAGCTTTTCGACCTGGCACGGTTCGAGGTGCGGGGGATGATCCTCACTCCGGAGGAAGAGGACTGGGAGGACCCGATGCTGTTCCTCGCCGTGCGTCCGCTCCTAGACGAAACCAGCGAGCTGTTGCTATCGATACTTTCGATGTTCCCGCAGGATACCGTAGATAACCGCCCGGTCTGGCTCCTCGACGACCTGCTGATCAGCCATGACAAGGATTGGTTCTACTTTGCCAACTCATCGGATTCGCTGCTGAAGGGACTGAGTACGCCCGAGTCGCGGCTGGGCGATCTGGAGCTTTATGCCGACTCAACGGCTGACCTGCCCGGCGAGGCGAAGCTGGCGGCGTGGCTTGACCTGAGCCAGATCATGGAAAAAGATGAGAGCTACGACGACTATCCCGACGAGGCGGATAACAAGGGCAATGAGCCGGACTCGGTGGAGTTTGAAGATTCGCTGACCACCCTCGCTCTGGCGATTACCGAAGAGCGGCTCATCCTGCGCCTGGGGCTGAAAGACGAGACCTCGCTGCCCGAAGATTACCGGCGGTTCAGCGGACGCGAGGGCTATCCCACCCTGGCGGAGCTTGTGCCGGGGAACTGTCTGGTCTTCGGCGATGCCTGGCTCGATAATCCGCTGCTCTACCTGGTAGAGATGATCGCCAGCGATGACGAGGAAGACGAGAGCGAGGAGCTGGAGATTCCAGAGGCGGACGCAGCCGAGCTGAGCAGCCTCCAGACCGGCGAGATGGCGATCTCCCTCCACGCCGTCCCCGGTGAGCCGAGGAACGAGATGGTCGAGGAGCTTCTCGACGACACGATTGACCTGGACTTTGAACGCCACGACCCCCGCCTGATGTTCTACTTCGGCAGTGAACAGTCGGCGGAGCTGTTGACCACGCTCACCGACCTGCTGCTGGAGGTGTCCCCTGATAATGAACCGGAGCGGAGCAATCAGTTCTTCGGCGTGCTGATCGCTGAGGTCTGGGGCATTGACGACGGCGACATCTACCTCATCCCGGTGGACGAAGCCCTGGTGATCTGCGTTGGAGAAAGCTCGGCGGAGATGTTTGCCACTAGCTACGGCAGAACCGACAACCTGTCCCGGGACGAAGAGTTCCTTGCCAGCAAAGCGATTCCCACGGAGCCGATCAGCGTCTCGCTCTTCCTCCGGCTGGAGGAAATGATCGAGGCGACCACCGAGGACGACGGCTATCCCATGCCCAACCTCTTCCAGGACGGAATGGGTACCATGGGGCTAACGGCAAAGCTGGGCGAAGACGCCATCGAGATCGTCGGCGATGACGAGCTGCTCTCCCTGGCGTTCTCCGCCGCCTTCCTCGGCTTCAGTCTGCCTTTCTCCGAGAAGGGTAATGAGGAAGCCATCGCCACCAGCGAAGCGAAGACCGAGACCGAGGCAGTAGAACAGCCGGAGTAGATCATTAACAACCCCTCACCGCTCCAAAACCCCCGTAGGGGCGGGTGTCCACACCCGCCCATTAGAAGGACGCAGTCCCTCTGCTGCGGTCGATGTTGAACTGGCTCAGGACGGACACATAGCTCCGCCCCTGCAAACCCGCAAAAAACTTTCACTGGTACAAAAATGGCTCTGAAACTCCTTACAACGATTGACGAAGCCAGCCGCTATTCCACGCAGCTGCGCGATTCCGGCTTCGCCGTCGGACTGGTTCCCACGATGGGCGCGCTCCATGAGGGGCATCTCTCCCTGGTGCGCCTGGCACAGCGGGTGGCAGACCGGGTGATCGTCAGCATCTTCGTCAATCCAACCCAGTTCGGTGCCGGGGAGGATCTGGAGAAGTACCCCCGCGACCTCGAACGCGACCTCGACCTGCTGCGTAAAGAGGGCGTCCGGGTGGTCTTCCACCCCGCTGTGGAGGATATGTACGTCGAGGAGTTCGCCACCGCCGTGCGGGTTGAGGGCAGCCTGACCCGGGTGCTTTGCGGCGCGCGGCGACAGGGACACTTCAACGGCGTCGCCACCGTGGTAACCAAGCTCTTTACTATTCTCCGCCCCCACCTGGCGGTCTTCGGGCAGAAGGATTATCAGCAGTTCCTGGTCATCCGCCGCC
>JAIOSI010000189.1 GCA_021107695.1 bacterium | reverse complement strand
TGTAGTTCACGAAATAGAGGTAATGGGTGAAGCGACAAAACGGTTGGACAAAGACTTCAAGAATTCACACCAGCAAATTGAGTGGGGGGATCTGAAAGGGATGAGGGATAGACTTATTCACGCGTATAATCTGATTGACTACGCGATTGTGTGGAGTACGGTAACAAATGACATCCCTGTTCTTATTAGGTATCTTAAAAAACTTCTTGAGGAAGAGGCTTAGGTAAAAGGCGGCATGAGCCGCCTTTTTTAATATTGGTGGTTTTGGAAAAAATGGTTCTGAGCAAGTCAGTCTAGCGGGCATTCCCCGACTTTATCCAGTCAACCAGTTTCCCCAGTCCCTCGCCCAGGCCGTAGTGCGGTTGCCAGCCCAGCTCATTTTTAATCAAGCTGTAGTCCAGTGCCGAGTGGGAAATCTCCTCCGGCTCCTGACCGTGCTTCACCAAGCCGGAGTAGCCCGTTATCCGAGCCAGCTCGCCCTGCACCGTAAGCACATCAGTCTGGATACCCGTTCCGACGTTATAGGTTTTTCCCGCTGCTTTATCAACGATCGCCATCCGCCAGACGGCGTCAACCAGGTCGCTGACAAAAAGATAGTCTCGCGTGTGGTGTCCCGCGCCGTAAATAACCGGAATCTCACCGTCGAGCATTTTTCCCGCGAAGATCGAGCAGACCCCGGCTTCGCCATCGGCGGACTGACGGGGGCCATAGATATTTGCCGGACGGATCGTTGCATACTCCAACCTCGATGTTCGGCTAATCAGCTTCAAATAACGCTCCGCGCTGAGCTTGCTAATTCCGTAGGAACTGGGCGGAGCGAGAGGGTGAGATTCATCGCAGGGAAGCCGGGTTGGCTCGCCATAAACCACTCCGCCAGAGGAGAAGTTGACGATCCGTTTCGTTCCATATTCCGCCGCCAGAGTAAAGACGTTGATTGAGCCGATGATGTTGTAGCGGGTATCGAGGAGGTAATCCGTTGAACGGGCGCGAATCTGCGCCGCTGCATGGATGACCAGATCTGGCTTAACCGCAGCAAACAGCTTTGCCAGCTCTGGCGTGCTGACATCTATCTCGTGGAACTCCCAAGCAGGGTCAAGGTTTGTTCGTTTACCGGAATAGAGGTTATCAACGACATGGACGTCGTAGCCCTCGGCGGCAAAGCGGTCGCAGATGTGGCTGCCGATAAACCCGGCTCCGCCAGTGATAAGTGCTTTCATAGATATTCTCGCAGGCTGGTTTGCGGTAACAGAAAGGTAAACGGTTTGCTATTTTAGTAGCTAGTTCTTACGGAAGAGGATCAGGCGGGCGAACTCTTCGGGATAGGAGGGTTCATCATCCCAAGGCTCGTACCAGATATACGCATCAACCACCCAAAGGTCGCCCTCCGGCGTTACGACTAAGTCCAGCGGAGCGCGGAGTCTCCAGTATCCATCGCCATAGATTATCGCCAGAAGCTCACCCGCGGCATCGTACTGCTGCACACGGGCATTGCGGGTGTCGGCAACGTAGATGTTTCCCTCGGCGTCGGTTGTGGTGCTGTACGGCGCGGAAAGTTCGCCGTTATTGCCTCCCAGACCACCAATGGCATCCTCAAACTTAAACTTATACGGGTAAGTATATTCGTCTTCGTCATCAGTGTCTTCAATCAGGCTAAAGATTTGGATCCGATGATTCCAGGTGTCAGCGACGATTGTTCGCCCGTTACTATCAACAGACAGTCCGATGGGAACCCGGAAGAAGCCGGAGTCCTCTCCCTCTCCACCGCCAAAGGCGAGGGGATCCCCTCCCGCTTGCGGGTAGCTGTAGATGCCGCAGTTGTCGGTATCTATGAAGACGATGTTGCCTTCTGGTGAAACATCCACACCGCCGGGTTGAGCATCTTCATGCTGGAAGTATTGCTGAATAATGTCATCATCGGCACTATTTTCATCGGTAATACTATTCCTCTTTATCGGATCATCGGAGAATAACCCATGAGAGGTTTCCGGCAGACTAACTCGCACGACCTGGTGTCCTTCGACACTGTTACCCTCATCGAGAGATTCCGAGACGATGAGGTCGTTGCCGTCCCAGGCGATGTGGAGGGGATAGGTGGGCGAGCTTTTACCGCGCGGCCACTTCCAGGACTCAACCCAAACCGGAGACTCCGGCGCGGAAATGTCGAACCGCTCGATGTAACCACCGCGGATGTTAGCGACCATCAGGTTGCCGGAATCATCGAGGCAAACCGAATAGGGATACCAGAAGTACCACTCCGCTGTGCCAATGGCATAGTCGCTGTCGATCGGTCTGCCAGGAATGCGGATGTTCATCTCAAAGCCGCTCACAGCTGTGTAGGACTCCGATGTATCTGGGTAGGTAATCTCTACACAGCTGACGGAGAAGATAGCAACCGTTACCAACAGAGCTGACAGAAGAATGCGCATCGTTAAAAATCCTCCTCGCCGCTATTGTAGCATAGGGCAGGATTAATCATTACCTGGAATACTTTCGTCCAGCTCTAATACGAGGTTGCTCTCTCCGCTGGCGGGGTCAAATGCCCAGAGGTCGCTGTCCTGATTAAAGATGATCCGACCGAAACTGTCGAAGCGAACAGGATCGTTACCTTCTCCGGGAAGATCGAGAGGAATGGCGACTCCACCAGCATCCAGGAGTGCGTACTCGCCAGCTTCATTCTGATAGAGAAGGTACTCTTCGCCGGGAGCCGAGTCAATCATCTGGGAAACTCCCCCTGTTGGGGCAAAGTTCTTTTCCTCCAGCGTATTGAGGTCGAGGAGTCCGTAGCTGTAGCCATCACTCAGCTTCTCGCACCACCAAAGCAAAGAGCCGTCGTCGCTCACCGCGATACTGTCGGCATCCCAGCTCGTTACCAGGTTTAGCTCTTCGGCAACAGGGTCAAAGCGATAGATGCCCCGTGTGTAGGGATCGGTGCGGAAGTCAGCCACCGAGATGTAGAGTGTTCCCAGCGTCCCTTCAGCGGGGGCAAAGCTCCAGTCGTAGAAGTACATGTACTCGTAATAGTCGTAGAGCGTACTATCCCCGGTTTGCGGGTCGTCGATAACCACATGGGCGATGCTCCAGCGACCGATGGAGAGGATTCGCCCGTCCGTCAGCCAGAAGGGACTGGCGTAATACTCTTCGCTCAGCTTTGCTGGAGCCTCATTACCAGCCCGGTAACAGAGCATGGGGACGGGCAGCCCATTTGAGCCAGTCAGGTAGCGATCGAGGACAAAGGCTACCTCGCCAGTATCGTTCCAGTCGGCATCGGCAGCGATGTACGAGTAGCCCTCGACGTACCAACCGACCGGATTGTCGCAGCCAGCAAGGACCAGCATCAGTAAGCCAACAATCAGCAATAATCCGAAGAACTTCATTGTCCTGCCTCATTTGAGAGTCATCCATCAGCAACAACAGTACCAGATTTCGGAGTCTTTGAAAAGCCGGTATAAACCGAATCTCAACAGCAACCGTTGACAGCCCGCCAACTTGTGGATAAACTAACCGTGGCGGGTGAATCATTACTCATTTAGACGGAGGTAGTGTGTCCGGACACTCCAAGTGGTCAACGATTAAGCGCAAGAAGGGTGCCGCCGATGCCAAGCGCGGCAAGATATTCACTCGACTCATTAAAGAAATTACCGTGGCGGCTCGTAACGGTGGCGGCGATGAAGACGCTAACCCGCGCCTGCGCACGGCGGTTCAGAACGCCAACGCCCAGAACATGCCCAAGGACAACATCAAGCGGGCAATTCTGCGAGGTACTGGCGAGCTGCCTGGCGTAACCTACGAAGAACACCTCTACGAGGGCTACGGTGTCGGCGGAGTGGCGATCATCATCGAGACCCTGACCGATAACGCCAATCGCACCACGCCGGAGATTCGCTTCCTCTTCGAGAAATATGGCGGTCATATGGCGAAGTCCGGCGCGGCTCTCTTCTCCTTCGACCGACGGGGGCTGTTCATCGTCGACAAATCCACCGACGAAGAGCTCTTGATGGAGGTTGTTCTGGAGGCGGGCGCACTGGACATCGTTACCGAGGAAGATGCCTTCGAGGTTCTCAGCGAGGCGACGGACTACGCCACGGTGCAGAACGCACTGGAGAAAGGCGGCTTCAACATCATCGAATCCTCGCTGGCGTACATCCCCCACAATCTGTTGAGTCTTTCGAAAGCCGATGGTGAAAATATCCTTGCCATCCTAGATGCCCTGGACGACCACGAAGATGTCCAGAAGTTCTTTACCAACTTCGACATCCCCGACGATGCCGAGCTGGGCTAATGCGTATCCTGGGGATCGATCCATCGCTCACCAGCACCGGCTATGGCATCATCGAAGCTGGTGAGACCCTGCGGGGGCTTGCCTACGGTCATATTCCCACAAAATCATCAGAGCCGCTTCCAGACCGTCTGGAGCGGCTCTACCTTCAACTAACCGCCGTAATCGACAACTGGTCGCCGGCGGTCTGTTCTGTCGAGACAATCTTCACCGCCCGCAATCCCCGCTCCGCTCTCTTACTTGGACACGCCCGTGGCGTGGTCATCCTCACCGCCCGGCGTGCGAAGTTGCCTATCTTCGAGTACACCCCCATGCAGATCAAACGCGCGGTCTGCGGACGAGGTCGCTCCACCAAGGAGCAGGTGCGCTTTATGGTGGAGCGACTGCTGGGCATTGCCGGGCCGATTAAACCGCTGGACGCATCCGATGCCCTGGCGGCGGCAATCTGCCATCAGCAGCAACCAGCACTTTCAGGCTAAAGATATCAAGGCTCTGCGCCGGGTCATCAACGTTCACGGCTAAAGCCACCAGCAGCCTAAATTGAAATGAAGAAGGCGACCTCTCAGAGGTCGCCCTTTTTACGAATGGAAGCTCTCGGCTACACTGGTTTTTCAAGCTCTTTTCGTGAACTCCAGAAGCGATGAATGAGAAAGCTGCCGACGGTCAGGCAGTAGAGTTTGATGATGATCTCCGTAATCTCGTCCCAGGTCAGCTCGAAGAGGAGACCGGTGTGGATGCCGTACATCAAAGCACTCAGCCCCAGAAAAATCAGGCTGGAACCGGTCAGCAGACCGAAGAGTGTCGCCTGGGATTTGCTTTTTATCAGATAGATAGCAGCCAGCAGGGCGCAGATGGCTATCCACCCATCTGCCAGCGGGAAGGACATGAACCAGTCGGTATAGCCGGGAATCTTCTCGACCACTTCGGAGATATCGGTGAAGACGGTCAACCAGTAGATTGCAATGGCTCCCGTGGTGAAGAACAGCAGCCCTATTGTTAGTTTTTTTAGTTTCGTCATTTTGCTCCAGAATAGCTGGCGTATAGTCTGACGGCATGAGAACTGCCGATGCCACCTTTACGCAATGAACTCAGGAGCGGTTCCTTGCCCAGTCTGTGGGGCGAGTTCTTCCTACAAGTGCATATATAAAGGGGCGAAGACAAGCTTCGCCCCTACATGTTGTAACAACTTTGTCCGTAAGCGAACAGTGAGAGCGGACAATCACCGTGGTTTTCCGACGGTCGGTCGGTACTGTGGTGCAGCGCACAGCGCTGCTGCCTAGAAGCTGCTCCAGAGCTGGAACCAGAAGTGGTTACGCGGGTCATCGTGGAGTCCCCGCTTGACTCCCAGCTCCAAGTCGAGGAAGGACATCGCATGCCAAATTACCCGCCCGGTTACGTACTTATGCTTCAGAGCTTCCCCATGACCTACATCCTGAGAGGTGCGTGTAACCGCATCATAGCCAGCGTATAGCTCCACCGGACCGATCCAGGCATCCAGCCCCATCCAGTAGGCGTAATCGGCGATGTAGTCGTAAACGCCAGCTTTGCGTTCCTCGTGGAAGAGGAACTCGCCGAGGATTCCGAGGTTCCAGGGGAGGTCAACCATCAGGAAACCGTCCGCCGCCCAGCGGGTGCCGAAGAGTCCGCTGACGATGTCCTCTTCCTCCTCGTACCAATAGCTGCCGCCGAGATAGACCGGACCGAGACGCTGGCTGGCGTAGGCACTAACCGCTTTACCGTGGGTTATGTCGAGAAAGTCCTCGCCTCCGTTGTAGGCTCCCAGGGCGACGTGGGTATCGCCATTGAACCAGCCCAGCTCCAGTCCGGTCTCGAACCAGGTCAGGGTGTCAAAGCCGAAGGGATCTTTGGTGGAAAGTTCGTGGTCATCCTCGTTCATGCCGAAGGCGGGGCGGAAGATACCAGCTTTGACGTAGAAGTCTTCCGGCAGCCAAACCCGCAACGAGGCCTCGTCAAAGCCGAAGCGGCTGACCGAGAACACCGCGTCAATCAGATCTTTGTAATGGGGATTTAGCCGCAGGCGGTAGTCCATCACGCTGAAGGTAAAGTTACCCTTCTCCTCACTCTCCACTTTGCTGCCCATGGCGTAGAAGCGTGCCTCGGCATCGAAGCGCAGATGCTGGTCAAGCTCGATCTCCAGCGGCTCCTCGCGGTCAAAGCGATAGTTGGCGTAGCTGGTACGCATTCCGCCGCCTTCGGGGTTAACATGGCAGGCGGCGCAGGAGACGTTATCGTAGAGGGTATAGCGGGGAACAGCCAGCAACATGCCGACGGTCAGCGTTAGCAGGCAGAGCAGGATTCGGCGGCTCATAAAAACACTCCGGAGTGAGAGGGGCAATCAACGAAAGCTGCCTGATTATAGCAGATTCCTTAGCGGAGTGAAGCTGCGAGAGGAACGGGAAAGACGGGTCGATAAACCCGTCTTCAATGAATGTAGCTCTCTTATATATGAAACAAGGTGGCTTGAGCCACCTTGTGAATTTGCAGCGTATCTACATCTCTGTAAGGGGTTGAAATTTCTTGTCTTAATGTCAAAATCACGCAATTGCCGTAACGCGCAAAACTTCTAAACACCTGAGAAAGCCAGTGATACAAAGGTCCCTGGAGAATTGCCAGCTAATGCGGGGCAGTTTTATCGGTAACGTCGGCTTTGTTGGCAAGGAATATCTCGCAGGGTTGCGCAAAGCCTTTGAGACCGAATCGTCCCACCTGCTTGAAGAAGACCTTCTCCTGGATGCCGAGGCGATTGATGGCATCGCGAGTAGCGAGGATGCGGTCTTCCGTCGGCAGGTTATTAAGTCGCTTGATACCTACCCGATCGTCTTCGGTAAGCCCCTCCATCCGGAAGACGCGATGCACCTCTGTACCGAGGGGGTCACCATCGGGTCCGGACTTGATCGTACCCCAGTGAAGAGCCATCCGCAGGGGAAGCCGTACCGACATTCCGCCCTGCAAAAACGAGCGAGCCGAGGTCAAAGCCGAAGAGACATCGTCATAGACCGCCAGGAAGCCATCGCCGGTACACTTCAAGAAGAGCAGATCCGAGGCGGTGTAGTGGTCGAGGAATCGCTTGTGCATCTCCTTAATATGAGTGCTGAATTGAGCATCGCCTTCACTAAGCAGTAGTTTGGTGGACTTCACCACATCCATCACCAGTAGTGCGGCCTCCAGACCGTCGGAATCGGACTGAGCCACCTTACGGCGTTCCAGTTCTTTAGACAAGGCGTGGACGGTGGAGGTCATAAACCGCTTTTTGTACTCACTCCATTCGGTCTTGCCCCGCAGGTCTCGACAGATATCGCAGGAGAATATCGCCTCCAGCTCACCATCAATATAGACCGGCATGGCAACGATGGCGATAACGCTCTGCAAAACCCCCATGATTCCCAAGACCGGCTTGGCGATTACCCGAAGTCCGGTGGGCAACAGCTCAATGGCACTATCATTTGTAAGAATCTGAAAGTCTTCGGTTACCAGGTTTTTGCCGATTCGCGCTGAGACCTTCTGTCCCAGCGTTGGCTTGTTCTTGCCGTCGGTCCACTCGACCACCGTAACGTAAACCCGCTCGCGCAGCTCGTTATAGCAGACCCGACTGACATCAAGATTTGGACCCAGAAGGTTGACTACCTCCTGAACAAGCTGAGTCGTGGAGAGACTATGATCTGCCAAAAGCTTATTCACCTGGGTGCGCATTTGAGCGTAGACTGCAGTATTCTCGAACATAATCATCCTTAAAAACAGTTTTGTGCATAGATGTTGTTCGACTGGCAAGCTACTCGCCCCACCTGAGGCTGACCGAAGGCAAAGTCAATTGTCATTATACCAGTTTCCTGACGCTATGCAAGGGGTATTCTTACCTGTACTGCTGACCCATTTTGATACACCTTACCTGGCGAAGTGTATCGGAATGGGTCAGTCTGCGCCTGTAACATTGGTGAAATTGAAAAGGGGCGATCACAAGGTTAGGCAGCGCAGTGCGCTGCACCACAGAACTGGAGAT
>JAIOSI010000014.1 GCA_021107695.1 bacterium | reverse complement strand
TTACCTTGCGGAACTCGACCAGAGCCTTGGCAAGATCCACCGGCTGGGTGCTGGTGGCAACCGCCGTGGGACCCTGAACGAACTTTTCGTAGTCGCCCCGGTCGGCTTCTTTTAAGGCGAGGTAAGTCATCCGGTTTCTGACAACCCGGAGTGAAGCCTCCGCCTGAAAAATCCGACCGCGCAGATCGGTGGACTGCGCCACCGTCTGACCGATTGGATTGACAAAGATCGCGCAGTCGGCGTCTTTGAACAGGCTGGTTAGCTCCGCTACCTGAGCGTGTTTTTCTTCGCGAGTCACTTTTTCTCCTTATAACTTCTTAGATAGCGGCAAGATCTTCGGCGACCCGCTTGGCATCAATCTTGATTCCCGGTCCCATGGTGGTGGAGACGGTAATGCTCTTGATGTAGCGGCCCTTGACGGTGGATGGACGCAGACGGATGAGGTTGTCGAGGAGGGCGCGGGCATTCTGGAACAGCCCGTCGGTGTCGAAGGAACGCTTGCCGATAACGGCATGGACGATCCCGCTGCGGTCAACGCGGAAGTTGATCTTACCGGCTTTCATTTCGCCGATTGCTTTGCTGATCTCGAAGGTAACGGTGCCGTCTTTGGGCGAGGGCATCAGCTTCTTTGGACCGAGGACTCGACCAAGTCGGGCGAGACTCTTCATCTGATCCGGGGTGGCGACGATCTTGTCGAACTCGAACCAGCCGTCCTGGATTTTCTGAACAATCTCGTCGTCGCCAATAATGTCGGCTCCCGCGTCGCGGGCTTCCTGAACCTTATCGGCGTTGACAAAGGCGAGGATCCGCACGGTTTTTCCTAGTCCGGCGGGAGCCGGGCAGGAGCCGCGCAGGTTTTCTTCGGCCTTACGAGGGTTTACTCCGAGTCGGATTGCGATCTCGGCGCTGGCATCGAAGTTCTCCTGCGACAGCTCACTGAGCAGCTCCAGGGCTTCCCGCAGAGGGAGAGCTTCCTGAGGCACCCGCGCCCGCAGTTCGCGATACTTTTTGCCAGTTGCCATAGTTTCTCCTTAAGTTCGTTTTGTCAGAGCGGTTAGCCCTCGACAACGACTCCCATTGAGCGAGCTGTGCCGGCGACAATCTCCATGCCCTGTTCGACGGTGTGAGCTTTGACATCGGGCATCTTAATTTCGGCGATCTTCCGCAGCTGGGCGGTGGTGATTGTACCGACCTTCTCGCGGTTCGGCTCGCCAGAACCCTTTGCCAGCTCCAGTGCCTGTTTGATCAGCACAGCTGCCGGCGGGGTTTTGAGGATGAAGCTGAAACTGCGGTCGGCATAGATGGTAATCACAGCGGGGATAATCAGTCCGACCTTATCGGCGGTCTGGGCGTTAAACGCCTTAACGAACTCCCCGATGTTGATTCCGTACTGACCCAGCGCGGGACCGACCGGCGGTGCCGGAGTGGCAACACCAGCGGCGCACTGGAGCTTGACTACCGCTTTTACTTTTTTCTTTGCCATGATCTTCTCTTGTTAGTTAGGGCTGCTGGCGGCGGAAGCGTCCCTCCGGTTCATCCGCTGTTCACCCGTGTGTCGCTGACCGCATGGTTCCTTTGAGAGGCGGAACCGGGGCGGCTTGACCTCGGAGGCTGCAATCGTCCTCGTCGGTCGCAGAGCACCAGACATGCTCTGAAGATGTTGAAAATGTTTGAGCAAATTGTCGTAATGTCGCCATTGTAGGGGCGATCCTTGTGATCGCCCTGAGTTTCTGCGGCGGGGATTAAAATCCCCGCCCTACATAAACCACGAGAATGTTATTACATCGCCCCCAAGTGGGGAGGGGGTGGATTCTATACAATCGCAAATCCCCTGTCGGGCGAATACAAGATTCGCCCCTACAAAACCGTGATGCAACGCACCGCGTTGCTAGCCCTTACTCTTCACCTTGCGGATCTGGTGGTACTCCGCCTCGACCGGGGTCGAGCGACCGAAGACCGTAACCAGGACGATGACCTTGTGGCGGTCGAGGAGAACCTCGTCAACCACGCCGTCGAAGTTGGCAAATGGCCCTTCGGCAATCGCCACCTTCTCGCCCTTCTCAAAGGGTGCCTTCTCGCCGGAGTCGGTAATCGGCTCGTCGGTGCGCAGGATGTTGCGAACCTCTTCGTCGGAGAGAGGAGCCGGATCGCGCTTGCCGCCAACGAAGCCCCGCACTCCGGGGGTATCGCCGACGATCTTCATCGCGTCGATAAAGTCGCGGTCGTTGTGCCTCTCCAGCTCGCGGTCGCGCCCGACCATTTGAAACAGGACGTAACCGGGGAAGGAGGGACGGCTGGTGCGGGTGTTCTTGCCAGCTCGCTGAACGATGACATCCTCCAGGGGAACCTCGATGTTCCCGAAGAGGTGCGCCGCCTCGTTGACCTCGATCATCCGCTCGACATTGCCCTTGACCTTGCGCTCATGCCCTGAATAAACATAAACAGCGTACCAGTCAAGGCGCTTGCCCCGGCTGGTCTTCTTCGGCGGTCCGGAGGGTTTTTCCTCTTCGGCGACCTCTTCAGGCTCCGAAGATTCATCGCCCTCAACCTCTTCTTTATCAAGGGGTTCGACGGCGGGAGTCTCTTCGGACTCCGTAGCCTCGGCGGACTCTTCGACCTTCTTCTTCTTGTCTTCTGCCATTGCCATTGTTATCTACCAATGGTGAAGGCGAAGTCAACGGCCTTGCCGATGCCAAAGTCCATCACGCCGATGATCAGCCCCATGACCAGACAAAGGATGATGAGGACGTAGGTCTGCGAGATGACCTCGCGGCGGGTCGGCCAGGTAACCTTGGACAGCTCAACCCGGGTCTCGCGAAGGAACTTGCCAATTCTTTTGAACATAGTTTACCCAATCCTGATGTTTTATCGAGCCTGCAAGTACAATCAGAACACTCTGTTACGGGGCGGCTACCCTGGGCAGCTCACTAAACCAAACAGCGTCGCTCCGTTGAACGACGCTAAGGCAATCTCATAATCCCTATTCCGAGGATGTCAATAAAATAAAAAGGATGGCAGGCCAGGAGGGACTCGAACCCCCATCACGCGGATTTGGAATCCGCTGCTCTACCATTAGAGCTACTGGCCTGCGGCATAATGCCGCTTGTACTTACGTGGCTAAAGCAACTAGCATCAAACATTCACAACCACGGTTGTTCGCAAATATCGCTTGTAGGGGCGCACCTGTGTGTGCGCCCTAATAACCCGCGCGCTTGTTCTACCCAGGGCAGACACATAGGTCTGCCCCTACAACATCAAAACCTTTGCGCTTGCGAAGACCCAACCGCCCCTGCAGCAACGGCACGTGGCTAACTAAGCCTTGCCCTCACGATGCTCGGTATGAACCCGATCGTGGGGACAATACTTCATCAGCTTAATCTTGCCCTGAATGTTGCGCTTGTTCTTCGTCGTGGTGTAGTTCTTGCGCTTACATTTTGAGCAAACCAGGGTGAGGATGATCCGCTTGTCTGAACCCATGTCA
>JAIOSI010000155.1 GCA_021107695.1 bacterium | reverse complement strand
CTCCTCTGGCGACAGAGTCGGTAGCAGAGATTGCTCCCACGCTGAACGGTGAGATCGAAGAGGTCGAGTACCTCACCTACAAGTCCCACGGGCGGCGCGATCCCTTCCTTTCTCCGGGACCGCAGCCAGGAGAATCGCCCACCGCCTACAGTGCCAACCTCAACAACCTCTTCTACCGGGGGATGATTTCCGTGGACGGCGTACCAACGGCTCTGGTCGAGGACTCCGCCGGCTTCGGCTTCTCGCTGAAGGTCGGAGAGAAAATCGCTGGCGGCAAGGTCGTTCAGATCACCGCCGAAGAGCTGATCATCAGCGCGCCGGGCTGGGGTCGCCGCTCCCTCCCCGTTACCACCGCGCCGCTGCCGATCACGCCATAGCCACCCAGCACCGCATTCCCCCTTGACATTCCACCGTCCGCCTGATAGACTCCACCTTCCATTGCGGGAGTAGCTCAGTGGTAGAGCATCGCCTTGCCAAGGCGAGGGTCGCGAGTTCAAATCTCGTTTCCCGCTCCAGGGGGGCCGAATAGGCCCCCTTCTTTATAATGTAAGCGTTAAACGAAAGATCATCTCTGAAATGAGTTGGGGTCTGAAAAGACCTCCTCTTTTTATGCCGTAATACCATCGTTCAATGTCCCAACGCAGCGGCAGGCATTAAAATGCCTGCCGTACATAAACCTCGCATATATCAGCGACCATTCCCTTCCCTAACTTTGGTGAAAAGGATTATACAAAAGACGCTGGCAATTGCCAGCGTCTTCACTACACATCGTTCGACTGCCCTCAGAAGCTCCCCTGAACAGACTTTGCTGCCCGGCTAGCTCCCCCCGACCAGCCCCTAGTTCTTCATCTCGAAGCGGAAGGTAACGGAAATCTGGCGGGCGATGGCACGTCCGCCCTGCATTCCCGGATTCCAGTTGGAGCCACGCGCTGCGGTAATCGCGTTAGCATCGGCATCCTCGCGTCCGGTGGAGCGGATGATCCACGCCTTGCGCACAGAACCTGATTCATCGATGTAGAGTCCAACCATACAATCGCCTTCCCAGCCGGCATCGCGCGCCGACTCTGGGTAGGTTGGTTCGGGTAACCCCCCAATCGGTGTGGGGTCAACCACAACGTCAGACTCTTCGCCATTGCCCACCACTCCGACATCGGCAAAGGGGTCATCGCCGCCACCGTCCTCCAGCAACATAACCTCGGAAACTGGTGAGAATGTGTCAGCGGCATCTTCTGATTCGGAGAGTACCGGAGCGGTCATGACCATCTTTGGTGGGGCCTTGACCTCAGGAATCTGGATGACCTTCTGCGGGGGCTTGTAGATCTCAATGTTGGCAAGCTCCTGCACATCGCGCTTTAGCACGAAGGGATCCACCGGCTCGGAGAAGTTGGTCATGAAGAGAATCAACGCCTGGTGGAACAGGATCGAGAAGAGGATTCCCTGCCGGAACAGCTTCCCGCCGCTGGACTTCAGCGTGTCCTCGGCGTGGGGCGCTTCTTTCGTTTCGTCTTGTTTCGTCTTGTCTTCTGCCATGATAGTTCCCTCTTCAAAGGTCTCTCTAAAATGTACGCTGGAATATTTATGGAGGTTCCTTCACTAACCGGAGACACCTGGGACGGGGGCAAACACCGTTAACTGCCTCTGGCGGGGGCGTATTCAATACGCCCCTACACCATTAACAATCTTGGTCTCCTCCGCTACCAACGCCTCAATCGGTCGAGCGTCAGTTACAAGCCTCCGGTTTCCAGCTCCGTAGAGAGGGAGAGGTAATAGGCACCGGCATCCTGGAGCTTCTGGAACACGGACATTACGTCGCCGTACTCCGTGGCGCGGTCTGTCTTGAGGATGATCTTGAGGCTCGGATTCGCCGAGACCTCATCGACAATCACCTCAGGCAGATACTCCAGGGCGATGTAGCGCCCATCAACGTTGACGTTGCCATTGGCATCGATGTAGAGGGCGATGGTGTCTTTCCGCTTTGTCTTCTCGACCTCTTCGGCGGCGGGCAGCTTGATCTGCGGACCTCTGTCCACGTTGAACACCGTCGTGGTCATGAAGAAGATCAACAGCAGGAAAGCGATATCACTCATCGCCGAGGAGGGAATCTCAGGTTTGGTCTTGTTCTTCTTTTTGAGCTGCATATTCCCTCCCTTCTACTCAATCACCAGAGCAAGTTTTTGAATATTCGCCTTTCGAATCTCATCGAAGACGTCGATCATCATCTCGAAGTCGGCACCGGGGTCAACCTCGAAGATGACGTTAAGTTTGCCAGGGCCGCCAAGCCGGATGTCGCGCCGCTCCAGTTCGTCTTGAAGCAGGCTGAGGCTGGGGATGGCCTTGGGGTTGTCAACAGAATCCAGGTAGATCGAGCCGTCCTGGGCAACCTTTACCGTAACAACGACGTTCTGCTTGATCTCGGTGGGCGGACCGGGCTGGGGTAGCTGCACCGGAATGCCCTTCTCCACGTTGAAGATGGTGGTGGTCATGAAGAAGACCAGGAGCAGGAAGGCGATGTCGGACATTGCCGACGACGGGATCTCAGCCGAGACTTTGCTTTTTCTTTTGAAAGCCATGGCATCCCCCGTCTATGACTGGGTGTCTTCGACAGCATCAATCAGCTCGGTAGTGCTTTCTTCCATTTCGAGAACGAAACGGTCGATCTTGCTGGTAAAGTAGTTGTACATGATCAGGACGGGGAAGGAGATTGCCAGACCCGTCGCGGTGGTGATCAGTGCCTCGGAGATACCGGAAGCGACAACGGTAGGCTTAACCTCACCGGCGCGGGCGATACCCTCGAAGGCGCGAATCATACCGGTAACCGTACCGAGGAAACCGAGGATCGGAGCGATGGTGGAGACCGAGGCGAGAACAATCAGGCCTCGTTCGAGGAAGGCAAGCTCGACGGCACCAGAGTTTGCAGCGGCTTTCTCTGCGGCGGCGACACCACGGTGGGCGCGATCGAGAACGGCCTTGAAGACGGCGGCGATGGGACCACGAGTCTTCTTGCAAAGCTCGATAGCCTCGGTACGCTTGCCAGCCTTGACCAGCTCGACGATTTCGTCGGTGAACTTGCGGGCGTCAATCTTGGCGAACTGATAGGTGAAGAGTCGCTCGATAATGTACGCGCCAGCCAGAACCGAGGTCAGCAGGAGCGGGTACATGATGCTGCCACCCTTGGCGAAGTAATCCTGGACGGAGCCAGCATCGCCTTCTTCTTCGGCGGGAGCGGCGGGAACTTCGTCGCCCTCAACGGGAGCCTCTTCGCCCTCGGCTG
>JAIOSI010000147.1 GCA_021107695.1 bacterium | reverse complement strand
TCTGCCTCTCCGTTATTGGCATCAAAGGCATAAAACTCATAGGAGCCGAAGCCACCGCCGATATAGACCAGTCCCTCTCCAATGGCAGGTGTCGCCAGAGCGCGTCCTCCCGGCACCTCCACCCTCCAGCCCTCAAGCCCCTCTTCTGTGGTGAAGCTCTCCACGGCAATATCCAGCTCACGACCCCGGACTACGGACTCATCGCCCATCTCACCACCACCGATCATGGCGTTTTGCTCGTACCACATCTCCTCTTCTTCAGGATAGTAAGGCGTTTGGGTAACATCACCCATCGAATCCGGTGGCATAATATCGCCGACAACGGTAACCGCCAGGGTCAGCAGCAGAAAGACTCCCACTGCCAGGGTGTTCCTTAATCGTTTACTCATGATGATCTCCTGTGTTTGAACTACCTGCGGACAACCAGCACAATCCTTGTACGTTGATAAATGGAATTCCGTTTCGCCAGGCAACGCGGTGCGTTGCATCACACTTTCGCGAAAGCGACAACACCATTACGATCATTGCTTCCGCGTACTAAATGCCAACTCTACCAAACAGCTAGCGGACGAGTTCAAGGTGTTCTGACCGCAGGTCAGTTCTAAAATTATCCCCTTGACCAGTCAAGAATACTGAGGTACAATTCCCGTTGCGAGTGAGTCTCACTCTCGATAACAAAATCATAGCGAGATACATACTCTTGGACTACCATCTGTTGCAGGAGTTGAAGATGAGCATCAAAACCTACGAAGATGCCGAGCAACAACTACGAGACTATCTCACCGAGAACGGTCTGCGCTGTACCATCGAGCGGCTGGCGATTCTGCGGGCGATCTGGGAACACGGTGGACATCCCAGTGCCGATATCATTGCCGACCAGCTCTCGGCGGGTAAGCTCTACGTCAGTCGTGCCACGGTCTATCGCACCCTCGACCTGCTGGTTGACTCCGAACTGCTCTGCTCGGTAAAGCTGGGCGAAGGACACCGCCATTACGAAGTCAATATCAGCCAGCATGACCATATTATCTGTCAGACTACCGAAAGAGTGATAGAGATCCGCGACGAAGAGCTGGAACGGAAGATTCGTTCTCTCTGCGAAAGTCGGGGATTTTGCTATCTCAGCCACGTCCTGGAGATTAAGGCGGACTGCGAGCCTGCTGATAACGGAGGTAAGGAGGATTCCAACTCCGACTGAAGATACTTCAACATCTCTGAACAGCTCATATTAACGTAAGAACTGCGTCAGTCCCGATCTTCTTATCGGTGGTTAGTAGTGCAAAAAGTTCTTCGCTACAAACACACCATTCGGGTGATGACTCGGATATACTGCTGCGGTCATCGTCATCTGACAGATGATGAATTGTGTAGCGATTGTCGGGGTTTTCTGGATTACGCTCTGAAACGCCTGGAGCTCTGTCCACTCAGCGACGACAAACCACCCTGCGAGGACTGTTCAATCCACTGTTATAAAAAGGAGCAGCGCGAGGCTGCCCGGATAATAATGCGTTACGCTGGTCCACGGATGCTTTGGCGACATCCAGTCCTGACCTTCCACTATCTTCGCGCGAAGATTAAGGCGAAGAAGAAGCAGTGACTGGAACAGCGGGAGCATGAAGTGCAGGAGTAAAAAAATATCCCGCGAAATATTCTGCAATAGCTCCGGAGCGTATCCGGACACTATTGTTTTTTTATCCTTGACAGAGTAGGGTTAACAGCGGTAACATACTTACAAGCGTTAAGAGCGTTTGTAACGTTGGTTACTCCCGCTGAACTTTTATACAGTTTATCGACAGGAAAGGAAGTCAAATGACGAAGGTTCTCCTGATCAATGCGCATCAACGCTACGAGGGCTTTGCCGAGGGCAAGCTGAACCAGACGATGCTTGATGCGATGAAAAAGTTCCTCGAAGAAAACGGTTGCGAGACCAAGCTAACCAACATCGAGAAGGGTTACGACGCTTCCGAAGAGGTAGAAAAGCACGTCTGGGCTGACCTGATCATCACCCAGGCACCGGTTTACTGGTTCGGCGCGCCCTGGATCTACAAGAAGTACGTCGATGAGGTGTTTACCACCGGTCTCGTGCGACAGAGTCTGCTTGTTGACGATGGCAGGACTCGCAAAGATCCGGGCAAGCAGTACGGAACCGGCGGCAAGATGCAGGGTAAACAGTTTATGATGTCGCTGACCTGGAACGCCCCGAAGGAAGCCTTCGGCGACAAAACCCAGACCATGTTCGCTGGCAAAACCGTTGATGATGTATTTGTCGCAAGCACGGCGGTGTATAAGTTCTGCGGGACGGAGATTCTGCCTTCTTTCTCTTGCCACAACGTGATGAAAAATCCGAACATCAAAGGCGACATCAGTAGCTTGAAAGGGATTCTGGCGAAGCTGATTAAGTAGCTATCCAGGAGCATGCACGTGAAAAGAGGAGTGATTGCTCCCTCCTCTTTCACTTATTTTCAGAGCTTCTCGCCAGGCTTATCTGGTGATAACCAAGCGGCGGGTCAGGCTCTCCTCATCGGTGCTGAGGCGATAGAGGTAAACACCGGAGCTAACCGTGGAGGCATCCCAGGTAACGGTATGCCGTCCCGCAGTACGCATTCCCGCATCCACCGTGGCAATCCGACGACCGGAGAGGTCGTAAACGGAAAGCACCACGGTTTCGTCAGTGGGAAGGTCATAGCTGATGGCAACCTCTGTACGAGCCGGGTTGGGATAGGGATCGGAGAGGGAGAGTTCCGGCGTGGCATCAACATAGCGGATGACCTCGCTGGGACCAAAGCGGTTGACTACACCGTCGGCATCGGCAATTTCAAGCCAGTAGCGGTACTCTTCGCCGTCGTTAACGCTGGCATCGAGGAAGCTGGTGGCGTTGCCGGAGAGGGGAGCATCGTAAAGGGCGACAGGAGTAGAATCGCCGATGGAGCGCAGCACGGTGATCTCTGCAGGCTGGTCTCCGGTGATCTGCCAGTCGAGAAGTACGCCTTCCTCAACCGCTGAACCGTTAAGGTCGATGGATTCAATATCGGAGCCGGAATGCCAGGCACTGTAGGTCCAGCTTGCCTGGTTAGTCCAGCCGCCCAGACTGGCGTTAATCGCACCGTCTCCAAAGTTTGCCACGATCAAAGCAATGCGGTCATAACCCGACCAGTCGTCAATCGTAACCTGCCCGTAGTTGCTGCCGTTAAGGGAATACTCGTAGAAATCGGAGGTACCGCTGGAGTCCATTCCGACCAGAACGGCGCGCCACTCTATGCCGTCCTGACCGTCGAAGTCCACGGTGATCGGAAGCGGAGAGGAGTTGTTGTAGAACACGATCAGGTTCATGCCCCATTTTGCTGGTCTTTGGGCAGAGCTAACGCTTTGGTTAACAACCGGAAGTTCGCTGGCACCGTGGGCAACCTGCCTGTTTACACCGGGAGAAATAGCCCTGCTCCAGTGGTGGCTGTCCTGATAACTTCCGGCAAAGAGACGCCACTCACAGAACTCCCAGAAGGCATCTTTTACAGTTGTACCGTGATCGTTCTGCAACATGTTATCGAGAGTTCCCAGCATGTGCGGATTATTGGTGCTGCCTGACTGGGTACCATCCTTGTACATATCGTCGTACCAGTAGTTATCGTTGAAGTAGGCATCTTCGAGGAAGAAGAACCAGAGCCAGGCACCATACTGATAAAGAGTTGGGGCGGTTTGGTGGTTCAGACTGAGCCAGGGGTTTGCCTGAAAGGAGTTGAAGTATTGGAAGGCATCGTCAACAGCGGGATAAACCACGTACTCGTGATACATCGCCCCTGGTTCACGGAACCTTGTCTCTACCCAGTCAGCGGCGTACTGGATACCGTGAGCCAGCTCGTGAGCTACGGTGGACTTAAACTCTTCATCGTCGCCGATGGTGCCAATGCAGATATAGATATAGCTCTTTCCCGCTACATGACCGTAATACTGACCGTAGTATGTTCCAAAGGTAACCCCCAGAGCACCGGAGTAATCGCGCAGGGAGAACTGATAATCCTGACCAAGACCGTTATATGGAACGGGCGGCCAGAGGCGGCTGGTTCCGGTGCATTCTGTACCCCAGCTATCATCACAGTAGCCAACGCATTCTGTGGCGTTGGCTGCAGTAGATTCCGAGCCCCAGGAGCTATTATTCCAAAGCACCCGCAGGGGATAGCTGCTCGATTCCACATAGCCCGAGGCACGATCATCGCCGTCTATCTCTGGCGGGGCAATCAATGCCAGGATGTTCTCGCGGACATCGTAGGAAGCAAGGGGCAGGTTCTCCATAATATAATGTGCAATGGGAGTACCGCTCTTCATCGGTCCGTTTTCCAGATAGACCGCATATTCTGCGGGCAGCAGGCGTGTATCAACGAGGAAGTAGGTCAGGTAGGTTAGCTCTTCGTCAAGGCTGATTTTCTCGTTGGCGTAATCGTCCATAATCGCTTCGGAGGCAAAGGTAAAGGCATGCGCTCCGGCAATGAGGACGAGTAGCAGCAGAATGGTAAATCTCTTCATGATCGCTCCTCTGAGGTGGGGATGTGAAAAGGTTTTCTGCTTGCAAACATCGCAAGCCAACACACCGCCAATCTAGCAGATAAAGTGGCTCAAGGCAAGGGCAAAGTCCGGATTGTCTCTACTGTTGAAGTGTATTGATGGCGGAGAATACTCGTTCAGCGGTAATTGTGTTCAGTTCGTTGCCCACGGCGCAGAGTACCTTCGCCCGTTTGTTCAGGGGATACCAGCGTTCCGGGGCGACGCTCTTCTCGTTTGAGAATAAAGCAACCTGCTGCACTCCCAGTGCCGCCGCCAGGTGCATTGGTCCCGTGGAGCCGGAAACGAAGCAATCACAGCGAGCGATCAGAGCGGTCAGCAGGTTGAGATCGCTCCTTCCCGCTAGACTCACCACACCGGGGGCAAGGGCGGCAATAGAATCCAAAGTCTCTGCCTCAGCGGGAGAACCGGTAAGCAGAACCGGAGTTTCACGTTGCATCAAGAGTCGCGCCAGCTCGGCGTAGTTCCGAACCGACCAGCGGGGAGCGGAACCGCCACCGCCAGGATGAATTACGGTATAAGGTTTGGATATTGTTAATTCCGTTAGCAGTTCATTACAACGATAAAGAGAATCCGGCGTGGGAGTAAGAACAGGGGCGGTGTAGCTTCGCGGATAAATCCCCAGAGGACGAAGCAGAGCCAGAGTCAGGGCGGCTTCGTGGGCGCGGGAACTGCTGCGGTGGATAAACGCCGGACGGTTGAAGGTTAATCCGTAAGAACGGTAACCGTAGCCGACTCTCAGTGGAACTCCGGCAGCCAGAAGAGCCAGAGGTACTCGCTCTCTCGGGCTGGCGACCACAGCGATCTGAGGTCGGTACTCCCGCAGCAAGGCGACTGTTTTGCGGAAGTCCAGGGGGTCTTTCAATACAGGATAGCCTGCCCGGCGAAAGAGCCACTCGTTGCGCTTTCCCGCCAGAACCGCCACCTCCGCCTTTGGAAAAGTCCGACGCAGAGCCTCCCCGGCGGGAAGCGTTACCAGAGCGTCGCCGAGGGCATCGTTGCGAACCAGCAGAACCCGACTGGGAGGTTGGAAGAGCATTAACTATTTCTCCAAATACTGAAAACCACCCCGGGCGAGGCGGTAATTCAGTTACACAATCCCGATTCGAGCATAAATCCCGCACCACGGTACAGCTACCTGATAGAATCAGTGAGTTACTCGGCGGTTTTGTACAGTCCGACGTTCTTAAAGAGGACACGAACGGTGTTTGAGGGCTGCGCGCCGACGGCGAGCCACTTGCGGGCTGCTTCTTCGTTAACGACGATTTCACTGGGTTCGGTGCGGGGGTTGTAGTGACCGATTTCCTCAAGAACCTTGCCGTCGAGGGGTTTGCGAGAGTCGGCGACGACGATACGGAAGGTCGGGCGGTTGGTGGTTCCAAAGCGTTTCAGGCGAATAACGGTAGCCAAGGTAGCTCCTTGAATGCTCTATGCGTTGTGTTTAAGACTTGAGTGCAAGACTCTAAGTGAGTCAGGGTTCTTCTAAGTACGCAGGCATTCTACGATAAGCGGGAGCCGTGGTCAAGGGGCATGTATTAGTCGAAGCCTTGCCTCTGTCCCCGTGGTGTTGACTTAATGGCGGTCGGCGGCTTAATATCTGCAAAGATGACTAACCTAACGAGGCAAAATGCGACAGATTATCCGGCGAACGGTTCTGATATTACTTCTCCTCGCTATGGGCAGCGGAGTGCTGGCAAGCAAGATTGCGCTTATCGTCGCGGAGGGAGGCGAGCTGCCGTCCTATGATGGCGAAGTCTATGGTGGTGAGCTTTGCATTGAGACAGCTGACCTCTGGCGGCGGTTCTTCGATGGCGCACCAGCGGCAGAGCTATTACCAAAGCTGGAGGAACCGGGCTTCCCCGGCGATACCGGTACTGCCGCTCGACTGGAGCTTTACGCACTGCTCCATCAGGGACAGGGCGACTATGAAAAAGCCTTCTCTGCCTTCTCCGGTCTGATTAATGAAGAACCGACCAGACCGGAGAATCTGCTCTGGCTGGAGCGAATGGCTCTGATGGCAGGGGAGTTCGCCGACGGCCATCGTTATCTGCGAATGCGTTGCGGAGATTACGTAACGGATAGTGAGCAGAATGCCGAGTTGCGCTTCGCCGCCCATCGGATGCTGATTGACCTGGCACGACAGAATAACGACCCGGTCCGGGCAAATGAGCTGGCGCACTCCAATGGATTCCTGAGCCGTTACAGCTATCTAG
>JAIOSI010000302.1 GCA_021107695.1 bacterium | reverse complement strand
GAACATGGGCATCCTGCGCATCGATCACCCGGACATCCTCGACTTCATCGACTCCAAGCAGGACCTCACCCAGCTGACCAACTTCAACATCTCCGTCGCCATCACCAACAGCTTCATGGAGGCGGTGGAGAAGGACGGCACCTACCCGCTGATCAACCCCATCGACAGCAAGGCGACGCGCCACCTCCGCGCCCTTGAGGTTTTTGAAAAGATCGTCAAGAACGCCTGGAATACCGGCGAGCCGGGGATCGTCTTCATCGATAAGGTCAACGCTGCCAACGCCCTGATCGAAGTCGGGGAGATCGAAGCGACCAACCCCTGTGGCGAGCAGCCGCTGCTGCCCTATGAATCCTGCAACCTCGGTAGTATTAATCTGGGGCGGATGATCAAACGTTCCCCCGATGGTTACGAGATTGACTGGGAGAAGCTGGAGCGCACCGTGGAGACGGCGGTTCACTTCCTCGACAACGTCATTGATGTCAACAAGTTCCCCCTCGATGCCATTGCCGAGGAGACCCGTGCCAACCGCAAGATCGGTCTCGGCGTGATGGGCTTCGCCGACCTGCTGGTGCGGCTCTGGCTGCCGTATAACTCCAAAGAGGCGGTGGAGACCGCCGACAAGGTGATGGGCTTCATCCAGGAGAAGGCGACCGAGGTCAGCGTGGAGCTGGGCGAGCGGCGGGGTCTCTTCCCCAACTACCCCCGCTCCACCTTCGCCAAAGAGGGCAAGCTGAAGCCACGGAACGCCGCCCTGACCACCGTTGCTCCCACCGGAACCATCTCGATCATATCCAGCTGTAGCTCCGGTATCGAGCCGTACTTCGCCCTCGCCTTCTACCGCAACGTGATGGACAACGACAAGCTGCCTGAGGTCAACGCCCTCTTTCGCGAGGTCGCCGAGCAGCGGGGCTTCGCCTCCGAGGAGCTGTTCAACAAGCTCGCCGAGGTCGGAACCTGCGCCCACATTGACGAAGTTCCCGAAGATGTCAAGCGGGTCTTCGTTACCTCCCACGAGATCGAACCCGCCGCTCACATCCGCATCCAGTCTGCCTTCCAGGCGAATGTGGACTCCGCAGTCTCTAAGACCGTCAACTTCCCCAATCACGCCACCGAGGATCAGGTTGCCGAGGCGTACCGGATGGCGTACCGGATGGACTGCAAGGGCATCACCGTCTATCGGGACGGCTCCCGCCAGTTCCAGGTGCTTAACGTCGGCAAGGACAAAGCCGAGGAGAAGCCGGAACAGCAGCACGAACCCCGCCCCCGCCCCATGGTAACCACCGGCAGTACCATCAAGATGACCACCGGCTGCGGAACCCTCTACGTTACCATCAACGAGGACGAGGAAGGTCCCTGCGAGGTCTTCGCCGCGATGGGCAAGGCGGGCGGCTGCGAGGCATCCCAAACCGAGGCGGTCGGTCGACTGATCTCCACCAGTCTTCGCGCCGGGGTAGAGATGGAGACCATCGCCAAGCAGCTTCGAGGAATCCGCTGCCCCCAGCCGATCTGGCACAGCGGTGAGCAGATCCTCTCCTGCCCCGATGCCATCGGTCGGGCGATCCTCTTCCACCTCGATTCGGAGAAATACGGCTTCGGCAGACGCAACGGCATGGCTCCGACTCCGGTCAAAGCCGCCAAGGAGACCGTCAAGGTTGACTACGGCGAGGACAGCAACACCGTTAACGCCAAGAAGATGAAGACCGCCTGCCCGGATTGCTCCGGCACGCTGTACTTCGTCGAGGGCTGCCTGGTCTGCCCCGC
The DNA here is from genome assembly GCA_021107695.1 of bacterium. GTDB lineage: Bacteria > RBG-13-66-14 > RBG-13-66-14 > RBG-13-66-14 > RBG-13-66-14 > JAIOSI01. The sequence continues at coordinate 6,751 of JAIOSI010000302.1, read as the reverse complement.
CTGCGGCTACTCAAAGTGCAGCTAGCAACGCGGTGCTAACCGTACGCTGTTGACCGTAATGTAGGGCGGGGACTTTAGTCCCCGCCGCCGCTAGGAGTTATGATGGATAGCACAATCTACAAAGCCGTCGCAACCGTGTTTGTCGAAGGTTCTAGTAGCAATCTAATCGTTCCTTTTCTGGCGGCACTTTTGGGTGCTGGCATAGGTTTTCTTGGTTCACTACTAGGTGCTAAAAAAGGAGCAGAGGCTGCTCTTGATAACTCAAGAAAACTTGAAGAAGAAAAAATGAAAAAGAGTGGGAGATCATCCCTTATCCTAATATACAGTATACTAAGCGATTTTGAATGTACACTAAAGAAGGTACGTGATCGTATCCAGGCTAAAATACCATTTTTATCCATGGTCTCTTTTTCAATTAAGCACGAGTACATTCGAGAGGTGCTTCTGATTAATGAGTCTGTTGGACGTGCGGTATTATCATGTGTAACTATATTGGAGAGCTATGTTGACCAAACAACAATGGTGAAGAATGCAGAGCCAAGCATACGTGAGGAACTTGACAAAATAGACTCCCCAGATGCCGCTACAATTTCTAGGGTAGCTAGGAAACACTACGGAGAATTTGACCACCAGAGTAGTATAATAGATAAGTATAAACACTACAAAGAATCTTTTGACATTATTGCAAAATACTACAAAGACAACATAGAACCAGAACTGAATATCACCTAAAAGCTGAAAGGACACCATGCTTAAATACGGAGGGTACTGCGGCGTTGACTGCGACAGCTGCGAGGCTCGCCTCGCCACCGCCGAGAACAACCTGAAGAAGCTGGAGGAGCTGGCAGCCAAGGCGGCGGAGCAGTTCGGCGTGGAGTTCACCGCAGAACAGGCGAAGTGCGTCGGCTGCTATGGCGAGCCACCGGAGCCGCTCTGCGGCTACTGCTTCCAGTGCAAGGTGCGCGCCTGCGCCCGGGAACGGAGCTTCAAGACCTGCGCCGAATGCCCGGACTACGCCTGCGAGACGCTGAGCCAGCTCCTGGAGATGGCTCCGAAGGCGAAGGAGAACCTGGCGGCTCTGCGCCAGCGATAGAGCCGGAAATGTTGACCCTGCCTCAACGAGGGGCTATACTCCCCGGCTGATGAAGATGATTCAGGGAGACCGAATGCCGAAGAACCCCCAGAAAGCCGATTCCTCCTCGCCGGATCTGCCCGGACACGAGTTCTACCGCTCCGAGAAAAAGGAGTGGTACGCCGAGCAGGAGCGCAAAACCGAGCGGGTGGCGACGCGGGATAACGCCCGGCGGAAGCGCAACAATCCTCTGGTGCAGAGCTGCGAGAAGATCCCCGTCAAGACCCACCTGATCACCCGGCAGGATCGGATCGTCGAGGTCTGTAAGCGGTACGTTCCTCCGGCAAAGCCCCAGGATGGCGACATTCTCGTCATCAGCGAGAAGATCGTCGCTATCACGCAGGGGCGCACCCGGCGGTTTGACGAGATCAACGAAGGCTTCTGGGCGCGGTTCTTCTCCGCCCGGGTCTCCGCACCGCCCTGGGGCATCGGTGCAGTGGGGCTACCGGTAAAGATGCAGGCGGCGATTGACCTCGTCGGGCTGCCTCGAATCTTCCTCGCAGCGGCAATCGGCGGCTTCACCCGCTTCCTTGGAAGGCGAGGCGACTTCTACCGCATCGCCGGACCGGATGTGGCGCAGATTGACGGCTCCCGCGTCGGCACATTCGAGGAGTACATCAACGTGGTCATCTACGGTCCGGCGTACCCAAAGTGGGTCTGCGAGCAGATTTCCGAGGCTCTCGACGGAATGCCGGTGGCGATTATCGATGCCAACGACTACGGCGATGTGGATATCCTCGGTCGAACGGACGACGTGAACGCGCATTGGCTGGAGCTGGCTCTGGCAGATAACCCTCTCGGTCAGGGACTTGAGAAAACCCCGCTGGGGCTGGTACGGCGGAGGTCGAGCAGTAGGTAGCAAGAGTCCGACACCAGTATTGACTGAATAAAAAAAGACCGCAGATGCGGTCTTTTTTTGCTTATCGAGATTATACGAAGGGCGAAGACAATCCATGATGGAATCGCTTCGCCCCTACAATATCATGCTGCTGCGTTGCTTACCGCTTAATCTTGATGATGATGCCCTCTAAATCGCCGGTGAGGTCAAACGCCATATCGTCGAAGGTCGGTGCGCTGAACCAGGGGCGGGAGTTTTTGTAGTTACCCCAGGCTTCGGTGGGTGCGCCGGAGGCACCGACGTTCATCTCGCCGTCGCCGTCCCAGTCCTGGAAGACCTGAATGCAGTAGGTTCCTTCGGGGATATTGAGGAAGTAGAAAGCAACCACACCGTCTTTGATTTCATCGTCGCTGAGCATCAGTCCCTTGTACGGGATGTCCAGAGCCGCATCGTTGTACAGACCGACGTAAACCGTTCCACCTTCGGAACAACCAGAGATAGCACCAGAGATCGAGTAGTCAGCCGACGCGCTGATAACCAGAGCGCAGAGGAGCAGGGTAATTGTGAGGAACCTTTTCATCGTTTCTCCTTGGTTTTGTGCTGTTGGCAGAATGCCAGGTTGAGTTAGCTTGCTTTCGAGCCGAACTGCTTCATCTGTTCCAGCCAGTGCTTCTTCTGCACCGGCGTGGACTGCTTCACCGAGCCGATTGCCGTGGTGCGTACCGGCTTGACTCCGCAAAACCGAAGAACAGAGTTGGACATCATCTTAAAGCCCAGTCCGCCCATAAAACGGCGATAGAACCAGCCCGGAGCGTCGGTGGTTACGATAACCCGGGCGGAGCGTCCCGCCAGCAGTTGATCCACTTTGTAGGAGCCAGAGCGGTACTTGAAGGCGAAGTTGGGCAGGAAGACGCGGTCGATGAAGCCTTTGAGTACCGCCGGACCGGTATTCCACCAGGCGGGGAAGACGAAGACCAGGTGGTTCGCCCAGGTGATCATCTCTTGCGCCCTCTGTAAATCAGGCTCCAGAGTTATTCGTTCAGTATAGCCACTTTTGAGACTGATTTCAAAATCCAGCTCGCCTAAATTGAGTTGCTGAACCTCGTGTCCGGCATCGGTGGCACCTTTGGCGTAGGAATCCGCCAAACCACCGCAGAAGCTCTTCGTCATCGGATGACCCAGGACTACGAGGATTTTCTTCCCGCTACTCATTGTTGTCTCCGGAGCCGAAGAGGTCGCTGAACTGGCTGGTAAAGAAGCCCAGGTCGCCCTTCACCTTGTACAGCTTGGTAACATACGCCATCGCCCCGTCGCGCTTGCCAGCGGAAATCTCCCGCCAGATTTTCTCCGAGGTATAGATCGTTACCCGGGGGTCGGGATGCAGACCTGTGGAGGCGGCGCATTCGCCGTTGGCGATAATCAGGTGGTAGTGCTTCGGCTCGACATCGGTCAGCTCGAACTGGATGACCGCCTCTACGCCTTCGGCTGCTTTGGGGTTGAAGTTGCGGGGCATTCCCAGCAGAAGCTGCTCGATGGGGATGGTCATCAGGTCGATTGCGGCGTTTCGGTCAACACCAACCTCTTCGTCAACGATGGGCTGCGGCTCGAAGTTGAACCAGCCCTTTTCGCTCCAGTATTTGTGATCACTGACCATGAAGTCACGGTTGGCATAGATCAGGTCGCGCATGAACTTGTGGTAGTTGTCAAACACACCGGTAGGCGTTGAGGTGAACTTGCCCTCGATGGCTTGCGCCATCTCGGCTCCTTTGCGCCGGGCATTGGCAAAGGTAGTTCCCTTCTCCCGCCAGATTCCCGGATTAACGGCAATACCGGTAACAATCCCGCAGCTATAGCTGCCCATGTGGTCGAGGATACCGGCGAGGTACTCCGCCGTGGGAACCTCGTCCATGCCTGCGGAGACCGAGAGTCCCAGCGAGACCTTGCCGTGGAGCTGAGGGCGGTGACCCCAGGGAAGCTGACGGTCGATGAAGGTCTTCATCTGTCCGGTAACGGTCATGAAGTAGGTCGGGCTTGCCCAGATGATGCCATCGGCGGCTGCCATGATCTCACGAAGCTCCTCGATGTCATCATTTTTGATGACGCAGGAACCCTTGGAGAGACAGTTGGCACAGCCGATGCAGAAGCGGATGTTCTTACTGCAGAGGTCGATTAGCTCGGTCTCTGCTCCCAGCTCCGCTGCTCCGGCGAGAACCTCTTCGGTCAGCTGCTTGGTATTGGACATCTTCTTATGCGGACTGGCGACCATGGCGACGATCTTCATAGGTTCTCCTTTGTGGTTTGATTTGTTTTCCCCCTCCCTCTCCCCAGCGGAGAGAGGGAGGAGATATCAGCAGCCTAGAGAATGCCGAAGTAGAGACCGATACCCACGTAGGGGCTGCCCTTGAACTCATCTTCTTTGTGGATGAAGAAGCTGTATCCTGCCTGGATACCGAGTCCGGTAATGCCGTTGAGTTTCCACATCAGGTCTAGGTGAGGGTCGATGCAGAAGAAGCTGGACTGGTAAATCTCGCCGCGATAGTCTTTGCCACCGTTGTCCTGGTAGAGGTTCTCGAACTCGTACTCACCACTACCGATGAGGACTGGCAGCGAGAGGGTCAGGCTGTCGGATAGCTCCACGTACGGCTCCAGTGCCATACCAATAAAGTAGAACTTCTGGGTGATGTCATCGTTGTCATCGGAGCCAATCGCTCCGTGAGAGACACCAAAGCCACCAGCGACGCGTAGCCAGTGATTCAGGTTAAAGGAAGCGTAGAGTGCCTGAACAGCGAAGTTACCACTGAAGCTGTCGTCAACATCGGCGTTATCGTAGAAGTAGTAACGTCCGTGAACAACCTCAGAACCGAAGACATCGGTCTTTGCCGTGGAAACGCCGACGAGAAGAAGCAGAGCCAGGAACAGGATGAGGTAACGCATGGTACTCCTTTGGTTGTTTGTGTTGGGTAAAACGAACGGGTGTTGGTTGAGATATTTGAGTAAGCGTTGACTTCGCTTGCCCGGGACAAGGGGCTTTAGCCCCTTGCGAACTTACAGCGTATCTTAATTCCCGCAAGGGGTTGAAACCCCTTGTCTTAAAGTCAAAGTCCCTGTTTAATCGTCTTCAGGTGGCGCGTTAGTAAAGAGGTCGGCAAAGTCCAGGAGAATCGAAACATCTCCCTCCACGGTGTAGCGTTTCTCCACATAGGCGACTCCGCCGTTGACATCGCCGTTGGAGATGTCGAGCCAGAGCTTGCTGTCCGCCGTAATCTTCGTCCCCGGCTTCTCGTGTTCGCCTTCGGTAAAGGTGCAGTCCTGATCTTTGATGGTCAGGTAGCCGGTGATTACCTCGTCGCCGGACAGGTGGAACTGAAGCACGGTGTCGATTCCTTCGGCCTTTTTCCTATTCATGCCAAATGGCATCGCCTCGAAGAGGTCTTTGTTAGACTCAAAGTGAATCTGCGGTGTGATGAGCGTCTGGGGGAGTTTCTTCTCCAGATACTTCGTCATCGGCAGCCCAAAGGCGAGCTGGAGGGCAATCGGGATGATGTTCTGCAACAGCTGCTGGAGCAGGTAGTTGTCGGTGTATATCACGATGGACAGCACGATGCAGACAGCGAAGATGCCGACCCACATCCAGCTAATCAGGAGGTTGGTCTTGCGGAAGATGGGAGATGTTCCGACCGCCTTCGGATAGCGTGGCTTGGAGAACGATTCACTGAACGGCGCGCGTCCGAAGAGAATCGGCAGCAGGGCAGCGAGTAAGAGTCCAACGTACAGTGCAACAATGGCGTTGTAGAGGAACAGCATGCCAAGGGGCGGGTAGAGGTAGATTGCCCCGATGCCAAGAATCGTAATACCGGTGATGCCAGCGGCGAAGTGGGTCAGCGTTTTGGTGAAGATGGCAACCAGCAGGTTCAGTACCATCACGCCGGCGATGAGCAGCACCGTGGGAGCGATCTCCGGGAGCAGGAAGCCTCGGCGGAGCAGGTCTCCGGCAATGATGTTAATCGCGATAATCCCGGCGAAGGGCAGGTACGCCGTAATCTTCTTCAAAATCTTCTTACCCATGTTTACTCCTTTAGGTTTAGAAGTTGACTACTCGCAGGTCTGCCGTTCCGGGTAGATTGCCACATAGTTTAGTGCCATCGTGGGAAGCCCCTGAAGGAACTCCACGGCTCCGTAAACCCGTCCGACCAGCGCGCGGTTGATCTCGTAACTGTACTCGATAAAGAGGTCATCAACGGCTCCGGCTCCGGTATCAACGTCGAGAACCAGCACCGGGGTCTCGCAGGCGAAGTCAAAGCTCTCCAGCTCGACGCTGCGTCGCTCCGGATTAGCGACGGTGTAGTAATTGACCCGGCGGTTAGGGATGTCGTAAACGATGCTCCAGCGGGTCCAGCCCTCTGTCGTTACGGCTTCGAGGATGTTGAAGGCGTACTCGATGATGCCATCTTTAAGAGAGTTATACACCGTCGGGTCAGCTCCTGCTGGTTCATAGCTGGAGACCCCATCCGCCGTCCGACAGAATCGTTCCAGCGAGGTTAGCTCTTCTGCTGGTTCCGTCCACTCGGCAAATTCTGCCAACGAGTCATCGTAGGTGTTATTGGTCAGGGCGGCAATGGGCAGCTCATCGCCCCGGTGGGCGAGCATCTCGCCATCGATAAACTCCACGACGGCACAGTCGCCGGTGGCATCGGCAATCAGGTAGTGTTGCGGAGTGAAGGTGTTGAAGCTGATTCTGACCTTCTCATCGGAAGCCAGTACCTCTTCCACGGTGGCGGCGG